>NZ_JAAHHZ010000005.1:51314-79731 GCF_010672005.1 Moorena sp. SIO4A5
GTGACGGAAGCCTCTCAATCCCTAGTGCAGGCTTATCCTAAGCATGGTCAGCCAGAAAAAGCGATCGCACTTTGCCAACACCTGAGGGAACACCCTGACCCCCAGATACAGGAATGGGCAGCTAAAACTGAGACTGAGTTAATTACCAAGTATCCTGTTGCTGCTAAGTCCCCTGCTGATGCCACAGGGTTTACTCCCCTAGAGGATCAGGCGTCTAGCCCACTGAAACTGAGCCGTAAACCAAACCATACTGCTTCATCCTCTTCCCTATTACCAGTTCCCTACTCTCCCCCGGATATTCCCACCCTCTACACTCCTCGTCCTCGATGGCGCAACTGTGGACGAGCACAGCATTGGCATCCCCTGAAATCTCCCAAGATGGAACGGTTGTGGTTAGTAGCAATCACGGTTGCGATCGCATTTTTCTGGCTACTGCGCTTAAGCGTCGAATTCGCCATGGAAACCATCAATTCGATCTTGGTAGAGTTACCGTGGTTCCAACCCTTCCAATTGTTATACCGTGACCCAACTCTAGCCCTAGGAATTACCATAGCAATCCTATTTATCCTATCGCCCTGGTTAATGGATGGATTGCTAAAACAGTTTCATGGTCTTGAACCCTTATCCCTAACTCAACTAGCTTCCCGCCATCCAGAATCCGCTAAAGTCATCCAAAAGGTTTGCCGCAAACGACGTCTGCCCTTACCGAGCTTAAAAGTCTTACCCACAGACGCCACCGTAGCCCTGACCTATGGTAACTTACCTCGCACTGCTCGCATTGTAGTTAGTCAGGGATTATTAGACCAGCTCAAAGATGATGAAATTGCCAACATCTACGCTGGTCAGCTAGGACATATTATCAATCGGGATTTCATGTTGATGTCCCTAGGGGTACTAATTATTCAAATCCCTTACACTATCTATTGGCAAATCCCTCAGTGGGCAGAGAAGCTAAAGGAATTACTGCTAGTTAAATTACCTGGTGCTAGGGGATGGTTAAGCGCAATCCTTTTAGGAATTACCGGTACTGTTGCTTCCCTCTGTTACAGCATTTACTGGGTATTGAGCTTACCGCTGCTATGGTTATCTAGAGCTAGAGTTTACTATAGCGATCGCATCGCCATCTCAATCACTGGTAATCCCAATGGCTTGACCCGCGCCTTACTAAAAATTGCCCTAGGGATAAGCGAAGACATCCAAATTTCCGGCCAAACCAGTGGGCTATTAGAAAGCTTTGATGTCTTACTGCCCGTCGGTTATCAGCAAGCCATAGTTATCGGCAGTTTTTCCCCCACCACCCCCTTTGAAGACATCTTAAAATGGGACTGTACTAATCCCTACCGCTACTGGTTAATCATCAACTCTGCCCATCCCCTACTGGGAGAACGCTTACATTTACCTAAGCGCTATGCCCACTTTCTCAAGCTTAATCCGGAACTAGATTTACCCGCCCTAATTCCTGCCAGTCGCAATCGAGCTGAATTTTTCTCTAAACTCAGCAACAGTTACAAAGCCTTACCCCTGCTACAAAGTACCCTAATTTTTGGCGTAATAATGGGGGCAGCCCTAAGAGGGATACTTTGGATAATTGGTAAACTGTCTGACCTCTTCGACATTTGGCAGTTAATTTGGCTACATAATGCCAATTCCTTTATCGATGCTTGTATCTTAATTGCCTTTAGTATCAGTGTCTTTCTCTGGATTAATAATTACTTTCCCGACCTCAAACCTACTAATATCGGTACTGACCCCGACTTAGGAGATTATTTCGCCACTAACGCTACCCTACCTCCCGATAGTCGTCCTGTTATCTTAAGCGGAAAACTATTAGGACGTTCGGGATTAAGCAATTGGCTCGGACAAGATTTAATATTACAAACATCAACAGGTTTAGTCAGACTAAATTACTGTTCCTATCTCGGACCACTAGGTAATATCCTACCTCAACCCACCCGTGTTAGTAATTTAGTTAACCAGACCGTGATTGTCACTGGTTGGTTTCGCCGGGGTGTTAATCCCTGGATTGATATTGAAACCATCAGTATCGAAGAAGATAAAGTAATTCGCAGCTACTATCCCATTTGGATTACCATCCTCGCCACAGTAGCAGCCCTATCCGGCGCTTATCTGATTTTCCAAGTGGGAGCATGAAATTATTACGAGGGAATCGGGAATCGGGAATCGGGAATCGGGAATCGGGAATCGGGAATCGGGAATCGGGAATCGGGAAGTTGAGATCAGCTCCCTGTTCCCTGTTCCCTGTTCCCTGTTCCCTTTTTAGTTCAATTCTATATTCACAACCCAAATCCAAACACTATAGTATGAAAAAACTGTTTCTGATTTTACCATTAGCTATCTTAACTTTTGGAAGTATAGTTGTTAACAGCCAAGAAACCTCCTCACCCAATAGTTACACTCAATCGGTTACCAGTGAAGTGTTAGGTAGTGGTTATCCGACTCAAGAAAAAAAGGAAATTATTGAACTTATTCGCCATACCATCAAACCCAGAACAAAACTGCCTCATCATACTCATACCGGCATGCAAATTGCACTAGTAGAGGCTGGCACGTTAACGTTTACTGTTGTGAAAGGAGAGGCTAAAGTAAGGAAAGCTAATGGCACAGAATTAATTATGCAAGCAGGGCAGACTACACAACTAACCGTTGGAGATTCTCTAGTTGAATCTAGCGGAATGGTTCATTATGGTGAAAACAAAACAAACAAACCAGTTATTCTTCTGTCCGCTTCTCTATTTGATGTTGACCAACCAAAAACTATTTTACTCGATCCAGAAAAATGAAGAATAAAGTGTAAGCGGTCAGCTGTCAGTGGTCAGCGGTCAGCCGTTGGCCTTGCTCGGAAGCTCCCGACTCCCGACTCCCGACTCCCGACTCCCGACTCCCGACTCCCGACTCCCGACTCCCGAAAAAAATATTAAGAAATGTTGCGTTATCTGTAAATATTCGTTACATTTATTTACATAACTGATTACCAGAGGACCACTACGTCCTTAAGACCTTGAGCTCACAGCCAGGGATAAAGGCACACTGTAAGCGTATTGGCCCTAGGTTTTCTCCTCCCAACACAGCAAGTATCACCAGCCCCTGTCAATGGCTGGTTTTTTTATATAGACTTCTTGCAGAAGTCGGGAACAGGGAACAGGGAACAGGGAACAGTGGATAAGAATTGACGCAAACACTATCAGAAAACTACTTTTGCAAGAGGTCTTATCTAGAAATTCTCCATTGAGTCTCTATTCCCGGCTCCCGACTCCCGATTCCCGACTCCCGATTCCCGATTCCCGATTCCCTCCAAAATTTGTTACAAAAGTTTTTAAATTATGTTATAATATTGGTTTTTTATGTTATCATAAAATTGCCCCAGACGTTAAACGTTAAACGGGAAGAGCCAGCCTGAAGATATTGCAGGCTGAAGGCTGGCTCTAGGACCCCTTATAACAGGAGATACATTAGATTATGTCCTATGCTGAACGCCTACATCCATGGGTGGTGGTGCGCCTATTGCCCAAGATGCAACGAGTGATTGTTGCTCGGTTCCGCAAACGTTCGGATGCCGAGGGTCATATGCAGGCTCTGAAACGGCTAATGCCTGATGCTCAATTTGTGATTATATTTGATATCGGAGAGCCGATCACTGAAGAAGACTCTTAGGATTATAGGGAGTAGGGAGTAGGGAGTAGGGAGTAGGGAGTAGGGAGTAGGGAGTAGGGAGTAGGGAGTAGGGAATCGGGAGTCGGGAGTCGGGAGTCGGGAATCGGGATTAGGGGTAAGAAAATTGACTATACCTCATCAGTATGATCGAGCCTATACCAATTCTGGAAATTACTACTACACATTAATTTCATCTCCCCTCTCCCCACACTCCCCACACTTCCCACACTTCCCACACTTCCCACACTTCCCACACTCCCCACCCTCTTGCCTCTTGCCTCTTGCCTCTCCCCAAAGAGATTATTCACGAATAAACTACCATAGCAATATATCCAGAGTACAAACAAGACACTACCACCATGCCGCGACTGAATCTGATCGCTTCTGATCAAGCTTCTGGAAATCAACAGGCTGCACCTATCGAAAGCCCTAATCACTTCGATGGGAATGGGAAAACAAAGCAGCCTCAATCTCAGCAGTCAGACCCCATGACCGGGGTGACATCAAACCAAATTGAGCTGGATTTGGAAGCAGTGAATCAGCAACTTGCTGAGGCTAGCCCTACCAAAATCGTAGAATGGGCAGCTGAAACCTTTGGTGATGGCTTAGTGATGAGTAGCAGCTTTGGGATCCAGTCAGCGGTCATGCTGCACTTGGTCACTACTGTGGTGCCAGATATACCAGTAATTTGGGTAGATACGGGCTACCTACCGGTGAAAACCTATCGATTTGCCCAGGAGTTGATCGAACGGCTCAACTTGAATGTAAAAGTGTACCAGTCTGCCATGAGTCCAGCACGGATGGAAGCGTTGTATGACAGACTCTGGGAAAAGAATGATGTAGAATCCCTCAACCGCTACGACCAAATCCGCAAGGTCGAACCGATGCAGCGGGCTTTGCGGGAACTGAACGCAACGGGATGGTTAGCAGGATTGCGCAAGCAACAGACTGACCACCGCAAGACGATGGGCTGGGTTAACAAGCAGGGAGAGCAGCACAAGATTTTGCCAATTCTTAACTGGCACTCTAGGGATATCTATCAGTATTTGACAGCTCACGACTTACCCTATCATCCCATGTTTGATGAGGGTTATACAACCGTCGGTGATTGGCATTCCAGCCGACCTTTATCCTTCGATGATCAGGATGAACGGGATACCCGTTTTCATGGCCTTAAGCAAGAGTGTGGTATACACTTGCCTGAAACTCCTGGTGAAGCGGCAAGTCTTGATTCTAGTTCGCTTTAATTTTAATAGGGAGTAGGGAGTAGGGAGTAGGGAGTAGGGAATTAGAATGCGATTGACCTTTGGTCACGCTACGCGAACGCATTCTATTCCGATAATGCCTCTACAACTAATCGGTAGAACTGGCATCTTGCCAGTTTGCTGGGGGCATCAGGCGTGGAACTGGCATCTTGCCAGTTTGCTACAGTCTAGAAATAATGCGATTGACCTTTGGTCACGCTACGCGAACGCATTCTATTCCGATAATGCCTCTACAACTAATCGGTAGAACTGGCATCTTGCCAGTTTGCTACTATCACAGATGCGATCGCATACTAGTTTAATAGTGCCTCTACAACTAATTGGTGGAACTGGCATCTTGCCAGTTTGCTACTATCACAGACGCGATCGCACTCTACTTCAATAGTGCCTCTACAATCATGCGATTGACCTTTGGTCACGCTACGCGAACGCATTCTGCTTCAACCTTAACCCTTCAACCTTGGCCTATTGGCCACGCTACGCGAACAACCAACTAACCTTCAACTTTCAACCCGATTAAACCTTCAACCCGATTAAACCTTCAACCAACTAACCTTCAACCTTCAACATGGCCAATTGGGATCCCTATCTAGAATCAATCCGTAAAACCTACGCCCAATGGTGGCAAGTTTATACCCCGACCGATATCGAAGACCGCAAGCGCAAGCAGCAGCAACAGACCCCGATGCTGTTCAACTTTGACCTAATGGTCGAAACCATGAAGTCGGAGCAGCCAGCAAGAGACCAGAATCAAGAAGAAACCGAGTGCTTACCTGTCCTAGAAGGATTGCGCAAGTATGCTGATGACCATGTATTACTGGTGGGACGTCCGGGTTCCGGCAAATCCACAGCCTTAGTGCAATTGCTGGCAGATGAAGGGATACAAGGGAAAATTCCCGTGCTGGTGGAACTGCGATATTACCAGATATCGGTGCTGGAGTTAGTGCGGAATTTTCTGAAACGCCATGGTGTATGGCTCGACTCCACCGAGGAGATCGAAAGACTACTGTTTAAAGGGCAATTCTGGTTACTGATCGATGGCGTGAACGAGCTACCCTCAGAAGCAGCACGCCTAGATTTGACTCAGTTTCGGCAGGATTACCAGAAGACTACTCCCATGATTTTCACCACCAGGGATTTAGGAGTTGGTGGTGACTTGGGGATTCAGAAGAAGTTGGAAATGCAACCCTTGAGTGCAGACCAAATGTCGGAGTTTGTCCGCAAGTATTTGCCTGAAAAGGGAGAGCAAATGCTTGAGCAGTTGGGCGATCGCTTACGGGAGTTTGGGCAAACTCCCCTACTATTGATGATGCTATGTTCCCTGTTTCAAAATAAGGGAGAGATACCGTCAAATCTGGGTTTAGTGTTTCGCTCATTTACCCAGTTCTATTCTGATAACATCAAGCAAGATGTTAAGGTTTCCAAGCAATCAAGAGTATTTTGGCCAGACCTGCTGCAACAGTTAGGATTTGTAATGACAACAGGGGATAACCCCAAGCAGATAAGTGTTGGTATTCCTAAGACAAAAGCCGAGGAAATTTTAACTGATTATCTACTGAACAAAGATTTTATTGATCCTGATATTCGCGCCAAGACTTGGCTTGATGACTTACTAAACCATCACTTGATTCAACAATCAGGAGAGTTGATTGAGTTTCGACACCAACTGCTCCAAGAATACTATACAGCAGAATATTTATTGAAGCAATTACCACGTATTACGGATCAGCAGTTGCAACAGACCTATCTCAATTATTGGAAATGGACAGAACCTCTGGTCATGATGCTGCAATTGGTAGACAATCAAGCCCAAGCCCAGCGGGTGGTAAGGTTAGGGTTAGATTTTGATTGGCAACTGGGAGCCAGGTTAGCAGGAGCAGTAAAACCGGAATTTCAGCAAGATACTGTCCAGTTGGTAGCTCGGTTAAATGTTCCGAAGTCTCTTAAGGTTCAGCTGTTGGGAGTAACTCAATCAGAAACAGCCATACCTGAGCTAATTAAATACCTGGATGATGACAATTTATACGTGCGAATAAATGCGGCAGAAGCTCTAGGGGAAATAGGGACAGAAGCCACGATTGACCCGTTAATTAAATTCCTCGATGATCCCGACCCATCTGTGCGGATAAGTGCAGCATCTGCTCTAGGGGAAATAGGGACAGAAACCAGGATTGAACCATTAATTAAATCCCTGGATGATCCCGACTATTCTGTGCGGAGGATGGCGGTATCTGCTCTGGGGGAAATCGGGACAGAAGTGGCGATTGACCGGTTAATTAAATCCCTGGATGATCCCGACTATTCTGTGCGGAAGATGGCGGTATCTGCTCTGGGGGAAATCGGGACAGAAGCCACGATTGACCGGTTAATTAAATCCCTGGATGATCCCGACTCATCTGTGCGTGAAAGGGCGGCAGAAGCTCTGGGCAAAATTGGGACAGAAGTGGCGATTGAGCCGTTAATTAAATCCCTGGATGATCCCGACTCATCTGTGCGTGGAAGAGCGGCAGAATCTCTCGGGGAAATTGGTACAGAAATGACGATTGAGCCGTTAATTAAATCCCTGGATGATCCCGACTCATCTGTGCGTGGAAGAGCGGCAGAATCTCTCGGGGAAATTGGTACAGAAATGACGATTGAGCCGTTAATTAAATTGCTAGATGATGATAACTATTTTGTGCAGATAAATGCGGCAGATTCTCTCGGTAAAATTAAGGCAGAAGTAGCGATTGATCCATTAATTAAATCCCTGAATAATCCCGAATCATCTGTGCGGATAAGTGCGGCAGATGCTCTTGGAAAAATTGGTAACAAAGTAGCGATTAATCCGTTAAAAAAATGCCTGGGTGATCCCGAATCATCTGTGCGTGAAAGTGCAGAATATGCTCTAAAAAAAATCGGGCAGAGAAGCCAGGATTGACTAGTTAAATAAATGCCTAGATGATAAAAACTTAGATGTGCGTGGAAGGAGGGCAGATGCTCTGGGTAAAATTGGGACAGAAGGCAATTAACCGATTAATTAGATGCCTGGATGATCCCGACCCATCTGTGCGGATAAGTGCAGCAAAAGCTCTGGGCAAAATTGGGACAGAAGTGGCGATAGACCGGTTAATTAAATCCCTGGATGATCCCGACCCATCTGTGCGGATAAGTGCGGCAAATGCTCTGGGTAAAATTGGTACAGAAATGGGGATTGAACTGTTAATTAAATGCCTGGATAATGATCAATCATATCTACGTGTAATGGCGGCAGATGCTCTGGGTGAAATTGGTACAGACGCCACTATTCCTAAACTGATTAATCTGCTGAAAAACCAAGAATTTGCAGCAACTATTGCAGAAACTAATGATGAAGATACTTTTCAGAAAACCATGAAAGCCCTTGAAGCCAGTCAAGAGCGCTACCAATTGTACAAAGCAATCGATAATCCCAAACCTACTCCCAAACCCGATAATCCTGAACCGATTACCAATCAAAGCATATCCATACTCCACCTCTCGGACCTCCACATCACCACCCCTGAGCAAGCTACCCGTTGGTCAAACCAACTCGCCCAAGACCTGAAGCAAGACCTTCAAATCCCTCACCTTGATGCTCTTATCCTCTCCGGTGATATCGCGAATTATTCTACTCCAGACGAATACCAGGCTGCACAACAGTTTCTCCACAACCTCCGCCAAGACTTCCCCCTAGACCCGAAGCAAATTGTTCTAGTTCCCGGTAACCATGACCTAAACTGGGAACTAGCAGAGGAGGCTTATGAGTTACAGTATCGCAAAAAATACCACGGTGAACTAAAAGAGGGTCACTACATCAAAGTCAGTGAAGAGGTGATTGAAGTCCGAGACGAAGCCAAATACCAACAACGCTTTGCCAACTTCAGTCAATTCTATCAAGCTATCAAAACTGAACCCTATCCTCTCGACTATCACCAGCAAGCCATTATCGACCATTTCCCAGACCAAAACTTGCTGATTCTAGGACTAAACTCCGCTTGGCAACTGGATCACCACTTCAAAGACCGTGCTAGCATTCACCCAATTGCTCTAACCAACGCCCTCAGAGAGATTCGCGGTAATCCAAACTACCACAACTGCCTGAAAATAGCGGTTTGGCACCATCCCCTCAATAGTGGTGGAAGCGATAGGATTATCGACCAAGGATTCATGGAAGAACTTGCTGTTGCTAGATTCCGCTTCTTCCTCCACGGACAAATCCACAAAGCCCAAGCCAGCGTTTTCCCTTACGACCTCAGTCCAGATGGGCGCAAACTGGACGGAATTTGTGCTGGCACCTTTGGCGCACCGACCCTTGAACTAAGAACTGGTTATCCCTGGCAATATAATCTACTGAAAATTAACGGTAATCAGCTCACTGTCCGCACTCGCCGCCGGGAAGAAGCTAATGGTGCTTGGAAACCTGATTCACGGTGGACTCAGGGTCCGGGAGAAGGTGCTAAAGATCATTATTCCATTGAGTTGTAGGGAGTCGGGAGTGATGTTGTGCCAAGAGCTGCTCAAATTCCTCCAGGGAGTTACTCTCAAGAGAGTGATCAATCAGCTGTTTCAACACAGAGATATCTTCTATGGCATTAATCTCTGCCACCAATTCCGCTGATACCGATTCAAAGTGATTTTGTAAAATTTTAACTACTGTCTCTTGTAAGCCTTCCCGATATTCTTGAAGTCCTTGTTGAAGTCCTTGTTGAAATCCTTGTTGAAATCCTTTTTCAAAACCCCTCTTCATTGCCCTTTCTTCGACTCGACTAATTAAAGGCATCTGTCTTTCCTCCTGATAACGTTCAAGTTCTTAATTCAGCTCCTCTTGTAACTATTCCGGTCAAGCCATGATCTAGTCAATACAGTGGCTGCAAGTGATTAATTCCATGGTGGGCAGTGCTTAGCAACATCCGCCCAGCTGATTTGATCTGTTTGATGCACTGCCCACCCTACATCAACTTCTCAACTATTCCGGTCAAGCCATGATCTAGTCAATACAGTGGCTGCAAGTGATTAATTCCATGGTGGGCATTGCTTAGCAACACCCGCCCAGGTAATTTTATCTGTTTGATGCACTGCCCACCCTACATCAACTTGGTGGAACGGGCATCTTGCCCGTTTCCATACTCTTCAATTCTCCTGACTAACCTGATGTTGTGCCAATAGCTGCTCAAATTCCTCAAGGGATTTACTCTTAAGAGAGTGATCAATCAACTGTTTCAACACAGAGATATCTTCTATTGAATTAATCGCTGCCACCAATTCCGGTGATACCGATTCAAAGTGATTTTGTAAAATTTTAACCACTGTCTCTTGAAGTCCTTGTTTAAGTCCTTGTTCCAGACCCCTCTTCATTGCCCTTTCTTCCACTCGACTAATCAAAGGCATCTGTCTTTCCTCCTGATAACGTTCAAGTTCTTGATTCAGCTCCAGTTCTAACTCTTCCGGTAAAGCCATCATTTGGTCAATACACTGGAACAGTTTCACTATATCGTTTTTACTATAACCTCGTTCAAAAAGTCTCCGAATCAGGTACCACTTCCATCGCTTGCGCTCCATCGGTTGTTTATGGGTAGCTTTGGTTTTCAAATGAGCCATTACCACTACTGCAAAGGGATTAGTACTCGATTCCAACACCTGCCACATTGACTGATAGTTCAGTAATTTAACAATCGGAAATTCTAGACTCAGGCGACAACCTCCCAAGCCATATTCATAGGACGATGGAGACCAAGACGCATTCTCATCTCCCAATACCGCTAAGCTAATCACAGGTTTCTCGTACAGGTCAAATGCCCTGTAATGATATTGGTACATTCGCTTAGCAAAGGTTGATTCTTTTTGGCTTTGTACCTCTACATGAATCAACACCCAAGTTTCATTTCCACCACAGAGCCACACCTGGAATAATTTATCAGCGATTCGTTTTCCTGATTCGGCTGCACCAACTATCTGCTGTAGCTCTGTATCAAGGGATTTAGGTGTCTGATTCCAATCAATCAGAGTGTGAACTTGGGGAAAACAAAACTGCAAAAATGAATCGAAATAGGCTTGTAATGCTTCTTTCCAAGGATTGTCATAGTCAGCTATTGGTTCGCTCATTTCTATTTTTTACTTCTAGACTAATCCTAAAAACCATCTCATCAAAAAGAGATCACTGCTCTCGTTGCTGTCATGGTATTCAGTGTAGTAAATTGTATAGTAAAATAGCGGATTATGGGTAGATTAATACTAAAATTACTGAAAGCAATTTCTAGGATTTATAAAATAGGTTAAGTCCACAAGTTTATAATTTTAGTAAATAGCTATGCAGCCAGTAAAAAGGGGAGCCAGTTGCTGATATGACTCCCCATCTTCTAAAGTTTCCTGTGTTTAACTATTCCGATCAGGTGACTGGGATCAGAAATGCGATCGCTTTTAGCGATCGGTGTCATCCACTGCCCACCCTACATCGACACTTATCCCTTAGTCTCCAAACTCATCAAAAAACAACCTACGGCTACCTAGGAATAAACCAGGGCTATTGTCTCCAGTGGAAAAAGCAGTGACTCCAAATAAATAAGAACCACTAAACTCAGGATTTTCCTTAGCTCTAACCGAAACTGTAATGGTTTCACCAGGAGCAACCGGTGGATCAAACACAACAGTTACTTGATCCGAGTTAGACGATTCACTTCCCCCAATATTAGCCAAAGTCAGGGATGAGCCACCAGCAAAAGAATCGCCAACAAATGCACGACTCTTTCTCGGATCAAATTTGACTTTCTCGATATTAGTTTTATTCTGGGTAATCGTTACAGCTTGCAAAGACTCTCCAGCATCTTCCGGTAATCTGAGGGTGAATTGGTACGTTGCTGGCACCCTTACTCTAGTAAAGCTCGTAGCTGCCCTAACTAAACGCGGAGCACGATTAAACACAGTCTTACCATTACCGATTTCAATCGTCTTAGCAGGTAAGCCATAAAGAGTAGTTGGTAGCAATATTCCCAATAAAAAAGCACCAGAGCCTATAAGACGAGCCTTAGTTAATTCCCAACGTGCTATAGTGTTAGTCATCTGAATCACCTCTAATCAAGAAAGCGTCCGAAAGAAATTTACTATTTAACAAAAAATTGTTAATTAACCAATACTATTCAACGATAACTACTCAACCGGACTTAATCTTAAGTATCAGACTCTTCCGTTAAAATTACGTGATATCTACCTTATAAAACCATAATAAAACCGAATATAGCTTTGCTCATACCTATTAGATACACAGAATTTTTTACCACTTCCAACTTCCCTACTCCCCACTCCCTACTCCCTACTCCCTATTCCCTTAACGCCAGCCAAACCAACGCATTACTGGCACTAGCAGGTAATAACTCACCCCTAGCCAAAATCCTTGTAATATAGCCAAAATAGCAAAAAAAGTCATCGGGTGATAGAAATCCAGTTTACCGGTTCTAGAAAAGGAAAAGATATTAACCACAAATCCTGCTGGCAATAGATCAGATGACACTAGACCCCCAAATACGCCACCAGTTCCTGCTGCCACCACTAAGGCATGAACAAGATTATGACTGGGTAGCCCTAATCCTAGTACCAGGAGCATTACTGTAACCGCAGTAATCCATGGCAGCAACCCCTGGTCAGGTACATAAGACAGCAATAATAGCGTAGGTACCGTTGCCTGCCACATCAACCATCCCAGGCTATAACCAAAAATACCCATTATCCCTGCCACTAAAAAACGCCGCTGCTGACCAAAGCCTCTTGCAGCCGTCAACCCCCAAGCTGTACCTAAGCCAGCCGCCGCAAACAATAGCATTTCTTGCCACATTGTTATTTGTAGCGAAGGCAAGATCATAGACAGTTCCCCAGAGAGCCAATTTGTCACTTTCTCCCCAAGACTTGTCCAATTCAATACCATAAACCCAACCGTTGCACAAAAAACTCCCCCAAAAGCTCCGAGGAACATCTCCCAGGCACTATCGAGACAGGCTAGTGCGATGGTGATCACTACTGCTAAAAAGAAATGTTTTACGGATGTGATCGAGTGGGTCAAGCCTGTCAAAGATTGTGTTAGTTTAGAGCTAGATAACCCCAGAGCAGCTACCTGATTTCCTTGAGACGAAGATACTGGTGCTTGGGTAGGCTGGTAGCTAGTGCTAGGAGTCATACTTAAGCGCAGATGAATCTCAATGGTAGTTGTTGGTCGTTGTTGGGGTACTACGCTGAGCATTTCATCCAGCAAGTCCGCCAAGTCATGACTTACCACTGCCTGCTCTCGCCATCGAAATTCACCAGTTACTGGGTCTTGTAAATCCTTCAACTCAATACCCGTCAGTAAATGAATCATGGTTCGGCTCAGGGCATAGAAATCAGCAGCGGGTCCAATTGCTGCACCAGCTATCTGTTCCGGTGGAGAGTAACCTGGAGTAATCAACCGAGTCGAATCGTTCTGAGAAGACTCAGAACCCACACTCAATTGTTTAGCTCCCCCAAAATCAATCGCCACTAGCTCTCCCGTGGTTTCCCGCAGCATTAAGTTTGAGGGTTTGATGTCACGGTGAATCACTCCACAACTGTGCAAGACCTGTAAAATTTCTGCTGCCTGGTAGAGCCAGTCCCGCACTAATATCTCTGGACATCCCTGAGGATGATCTGTGAGCATTTGCTCCAAGGTTGAACCGTTGATTTTTTCCATCACCAAACAGTGCAGGTCCTGTGGCTCAAGACCTAGATCAACCACAAAATAGCTATCTTGGTCAACTTTGGGAATGCCTGGATGATCCAGACGTTGCAAAACATCTGCCTCTTGCTGAAATAGCTGCAATACCTTCGGTTTAGTATCTAGCAATACCTTCAGCACCTTTTCTGTATTCGACCGCAAATCCCAAACGGTGTATATGTTGGCAAATCCTCCTGAACCCAAGAGCTGGAGAGGTAAGTAGCGATTCTTGAGCTTTAACTTTGCTCCACAACCATTGCAAAAGTTGTTATCCCTTGGCTGAGGGTAGGGTGCTGGGCAATTGGGATTAATGCAATGAATTGATTCAGCAACAAATAGATGCACAATACAGCTCAAGAGACATTGTGATTTGATTTTATCGAACTGAGGAATTTTCTGATTAGTTATGAGTGGTTTTTGAATTGAAATTTTGATGAAACGACCTTTACGTTTGTCCTAAGCACCACTGGCCGGAAAACTGCCACCGATAAAGTGAATATCACTGAAGGTTTCGATCCACAGACGAGCTCCACAATCAAGAGGGTTATCCGGCTGATACACAATCCTACACGGACCGAGGATTTCTACCTGGTTGCCATAGGTATTGTCGCCACTTCGTTTTACCGAAATCACTGGCAGCCGCTCTTCACGGCTTTTGTGGTTATTGGAGCCAATCCGATTACGATTGACATTAATTTTCGCTAAAGCAGGAGGACGACTTTTACGCCAAGTTCCTTTCGGTCCCCGGTTCTTCTTGGTAATTTGTGGCAGATAGTTGAACAGGGGAATAATCCAGAACTTACCGCTTTTATAAGCACCCCTTACTCTACCGGAGTCAAGCAATTGCCGTAATCGTCGAGGAGAAATACCCAACAGAGATGCTGCTTCAGTAGTCCCAACACACTTGTTCATAAGTTAATTTTCCTCTCACTTCCTTTACTCTTCCGATATCAGTATTATAACGAATCATCAAAGAATTGGCAAGGACACAACCCAGATTTAGGTGTTAGGTTTTAGGTATTAGGTTCTGGGTTTTGGGTTTTGGGTTTATTACTTATTCCTAGTATTTAAACCTAGTTAGGACTTAAGCCTAGTACCTAATGTCTAATCTCTAATGCCTAAAGCCTAAAGCCTAAAGAAATAGACCACTAAAGTACTGGACTACTATGGCCACCTATCCCGGAATTTCCAGCGACGCCTTCAAGCACCCCCTTGACCAACAAGCGGAGCAAGCTTTACGCAGTGTCCCTGGTTTTGACTTAGTTTCTCGTAAGTTTGTGGAATTTCTTTACGAGCGTCCCCAGTTTGTCTATCTTATGGGCAACAGTATCCAAGTCGGACCGCGCCAGTATGCTAATATTTATCACTTATTCCGAGAATGTGTTCGGGATTTAGATGTAAATCCCGAACCAGCCCTATTTGTTAGTCAAAACGCTCAGGTTAATAGCTATGCTTTAGGTCAAGATAATCCTTACATTGTTATCAACACTGGCTTATTAGACTTACTGAATGAAGCAGAAATCCGTACTATCCTGGCTCACGAATTAGGACATATCAAGTGCGGTCACACCATCTTAATTCAGATGGCGATTTGGGCAATGAATGCTGCCTCTATGTTAAGTGAAATGACCTTTGGCTTAGGGAATATCGTCAGCACTGGCTTAATTTTCGCCTTTTATGAATGGCGTCGCAAAGCTGAATTATCCGCTGACCGTGCTGCTTTACTAGTGATAGATGACCTGAAGACTGTGATGCAAACGATGATGAAAGTGTCTGGTGGCAGTGCTAAGCATCTACAGGAATGCAGTCTTGATGAATTTATCCGTCAATCAGAAAATTATCAAGAACTAGACCAAGACAGTCTCAATCAAATCTATAAGTTCTTACTCTATAATGGTGGTATTAATCGTCAATTCCTGAGCCATCCATTTCCAGTTGAACGCATACACTACCTGCGAAAGTGGGCAATTTCAGAGGAATATCGTCAAATTTGTCAGGGTAATTATCAACGTGTTACCAAAAAGGGAGCAGTTGACGTTGACTCGAATCCACCATCGAACAACTCAGTCAATGAAGCGGAACAGTTGCAGCGTCAAATCCAGGAATTGCAACGGGAAATTAATCGCATTAAGAATAAGTAAGAGGGAACAGGGAATAGGGAACAGGGAATAGTGGAAAGAGGTCGTATTCATAAAATTTTGTTAGGTGCGCTCTTACCATTAATAATTAAATTCGCCACGGGTCGCACCTGTTGAATAGGCTAATTTTCCTGTCTTGGAATCAATAGCAGTAGAGTGGGCATCCTGCCCGCCCAAAAATAAGCATGAAACTGGCAAGATGCCATTTCCACACTCAAAAATAAGCATGAAACTGGCAAGATGCCAGTTTCACGCCCGAAAATAAGCATGAAACTGGCAAGATGCCAGTTTCACGCCCGAAAATAAGCATGAAACTGGCAAGATGCCAGTTCCACGCCCGAAAATAAGCATAAAACTGGCAAGATGCCAGTTCCACGCCCGAAAATAAGCATGAAACTGGCAAGATGCCAGTTCCACGCCAGATGCCCATTCCACCGATCGCACCGCTCCCGACTCCCGATTCCCGATTCCCGACTCCCGACTCCCGACTCCCGACTCCCGACTCCCGACTCCCGATTCCCGATTCCCTGCTCCCTGTTCCCTATTCCCTATATTGAGAATACCAGGCAGAGAGTGCTAAGTGATGTACTTCTAACCAAGAGCAGTTATTGTCCTTGGCTAACTTAGCGCAATCTTGGTATTCTGGGTGGACATTCATAATCGTTTTGTGAGGTGAGCGATCGCTCCAAGCCACTTTCACACTAATTTGGCCATACTTAGTCTGTACCTGCTGGATTTCCCGAGGTAAGATCGCTCGTTGCTGAGTTAGACGTCGCACTCCTAAGGTAGTGGTTTCTCGGAATAATACTGCCTGACAGGCGTCTAGATCTTGAGGATGACAGATGACACTGAGCAGGATACCTGGTCGAGATTTCTTCATGCCAATAGCTTGAGTAAACACATCCACAGCACCAGCGTTAAATAACTCTTGGAATACATAGCCAATGGCTTGAGGATTGAGGTCATCAATTTGAGTCTCTAGCACTGAGATAGTTTCTAGGGAAGAGTTAGCAGAAGAAGAGTTAGCAGAAAGGGGTGACTGGTGTAAGGTTGGTGGGGGTAAGTTTGACGGTTTAACCTTGAACTTGCTAAGCTTGAAGGCTTCTGACGATTCACCAATCCACAATCGCAACATATTGGGAATGGGTAATTGTCGAGAACCAGCACCATTACCGATTTTTTGGATAGTCATTGCTGGTGGTGAACCAAAGCTAGTGGCTAAGGTAACGGCAATCGCTGCTCCCGTTGGTGTTACTAATTCCCGCTCAATCCCATTACTGTAAACTGGCACCTGACGGGATTCCCACAATTTCAGTACTGCTGGTACTGGCACCGGTAGGCGACCATGAGCTGCCCATACTGTCCCACCACCAGTGGGCAGTGGAGAACAATAGATTTGGTCAATTCCTAGCCAATCTAAGCCTAAGCAAGTACCAACTATATCGATAATGGCATCAGTAGCGCCTACTTCATGGAAGTGAACTTTTTCTGGGGAAATACCATGAACAGCTCCTTCGGCTTCTGCTAGTTTCCGGAAGATAGCAAGAGTCCACTGGGATACTCTTGAGGGTAATTTTCCTGCTGTAATTAATTTTTCTATGTCTGGTAAGTGTCGTGTGGGATGATGATGATGATTCTGCTCAGGTGTATTGATCTCTGTTATGCCTGACCTGTGTTGATGGTGGTGTTTATGGCCGTGTTGATGGTGGTGTTCATGGCCGTGTTCCTGTTGATGGTGATCATGCTTATAGTTTTGATCTAGTAAATCTACATCAACTTTGGTTGCCAACTGACCATTGTGGTGTACTTGGCTAAGTCTTAAGTGATACTCTTGCTCAATTCCGAGTGCTGCTAGCTTTTCCACTAAATATTCCCACGGTACACCCGCAGAAACTAGTGCTCCTAGGCACATATCACCAGCAATTCCAGTGGGACAATCTAAGTAAGCTAGCTTTGTCATTCTAGATCTTCTTGATTAAGACAAATTAATTAAAACAAATTAATTAAGACAAAAGGATTTGGAGCAATTCATCCCCCACAAACCCTACAGGTCTAGATCAGGGAATTATGGCCGGATCTTGCTAACTATACTGACCTCTGAGTCAGAAAAAGCCAAACTGGCAACACACTTAGGTGGCAGTAGTTTTTAATCCTTTGGCAGAACCGTTTCTATGTCTGGCCTTGGTGAATTTTCCCAAGGTTAGGCTTTAGCAATTCAATATTGAGGAATTCAACAATATTTATGGCTACTATTTATACTATCCATCCGGAAACACCTCAAATACGTCGAATAGAGAAAATAAGAGAGTATCTCGAAGATGGTGCAGTGATGCTCTATCCCACTGACACTGTCTATGCAATTGGTTGTGATTTACATGTGAAGTCCGCAGTGCAACGAGTTAGGCGTTTGAAGCAACTATCCAATGATAAACCCCTGACGTTTTTGTGTTCGTCTCTGTCCAATATTGCTAAATATGCTCGGGTAAGTGATCCAGCTTACCGAATTATGAAGCATTTGATTCCCGGACCGTATACGTTCTTGTTACCAGCAACCAAGTTAGTACCTAAGCTGGTGATGAGTCCCAATCGTAAAACTACTGGTATCCGAGTCCCAGATCATAACGTTTGTCAGGCGTTGCTTTCAGCTCTAGGTCATCCAATTATTTCTACCTCGGCTCATCTACCCAATCAGGATGGTGACACTCCGACGGTGGGATTGGAACCGGCTAAACTATTTGATGCTCTCGATGGTCTCGTAGACATCATTGTGGACAATGACTTAGAACCGGGATTTAAAGTCTCAACTATCCTCGACCTGACTGGTTCAGAACCGATGATGGTGCGGCAGGGTTTGGGATGGGATAAAGCGATCGCTTGGATTTAGCTAGTGCTTTAGCTAGTTATTTAGCTAGTGATTAACTAGTCAGCTCAGGTTGGGTCATGAGAGTATCAAGCACCCTATGACTACAAGAAAACGTTAGTCGTTTACGGAAAAGTCATCACTAGTTCAGTCAGTTTCTGGATTGACCACTCCTCAGGTTTTGGTCATCCTGAATCAGCTTGATGCTGGAAAGTCTTGAACGCTATATCTAGTAAGGATTTCAGCCTTAGGTAATCCGACGGAAACTACAGGAGTGCTGGGGGTCACAACTAGTCAGCTTAGAGTAGTCACACACTCACCCGACCAGGGCTAGACTCACGAGTCTACATTTAGGGTGGACAAGGACAAAGGACAGCGGACCACTCCAAGGTTTGTAGATCACATTCACACACATTTCCTCTGTTGCTTGTTTCATGGCAATTCTGTGAATCTATTTTTGGGGGCAATACCATGCAAGTCAAAACTGTTACTAATAATCAAAATTCCGCTACTAATAATCAGGCTCCGGAAATTACTCTAGATCATCAAACCCAAAACTTGACCCAGGTCTTAGTGGAGGAAATCCAGTCGGAAATTGGAGCTAAATCCAGGAGTATTCAAGCGGTTGCCCACCGGATCACCTTGGAGGTAGAACGGATTTGCACTAAGAGCGATCGCATCCAGAATTCCGGTGAAATTGATACTTGGAAGTTTAATCTAGCACGTCACCGACTGCACAAATGTCTTTCATACTACAAACTAGGTTCTCGGCAGGGTCGTGTCGAACTCCATAGTAACCTCAGTACCATGGTTTATCGCCATGTGGCACCGTCCCAATCTCAGTTAAACTTTTCCGCTCGATACAATTTGATTGAGGACTTTTTACAGGACTTTTACGCTGAGTGCCTCAAAGCTTTCCGCCGGGAAAATCCTGTGGATTCTGACTACACTCCCCGTACCCAGCTAGAACTAGCGGAGTACATGGGCTTTAGTGAGCAATATGCTAAGCGGCGCATTACCCTACGTGGTCGCGGTAGCCAGCAGTTGATTGTACTCAGAGCACAAAGCTTTGCCCGACGGCAGCCTAATGAAACCCCTGTGGATATTGAACAGGCTGTGGAGTATGGTAGGGATGAAGAAGCCCAAGAGCACAACCGTTCAGCTACTGCACAACAGGTACGCTCAAACCTGATTGAGAAAACCATTGACCCCAGCGATGCTGTTTTACGCGATCGCATTATCTCCGAGTTGATCAAATACCTAGAGTCTAACGGTCATAATGACTGTGCTGATTATCTGGTGCTAAAGCTGCAAGACCTGGCTGCACCAGAGATTGACGAAATCATGGGTCTAACACCCCGTCAGCGGGATTATCTACAACAGCGCTTTAAGTACCATGTAGAAAAGTTCTCTCGTTCAGCTCAGTGGAAACTGGTACACCAATGGCTAGGAGCAGACCTGGATCAAAAACTAGGGATGTCATCGAAGCAGTGGGAGGTCTTTGTGGCCCAACTCGATAGCCAACAGCTAGCGTTACTGCCCCTCAAACAGGCGCAAAAGAGTGATCAAGAAATTTCCAAAGCCCTCAAGTGTACCCAAAAACAAGTGCAAAAGCGCTGGACTAAGGTTTTGGAACTAGCTTGGAAGACTCGTAACTCAGAAATTCGCCATGGCAATTAGACTTACATCTCCTTCTGGAACTAAGTAAGGAGGAGAGTTAGGTAAAGCTTAAGTAGTTAAGCCAACACCGACAAAGTATTAAGTTTGCTAAGGTTATGTTAACAACTGAAAACTCGTACCGCGTATTTCTATTTATTTTTATTCTAGGTTTTAGGCTAATGGAGTTCGGGATTAGGTACAGCAGGGGCAGTTGACAGCCTCCGTTCTCAAGTCGGGGCGCTTCATATGCTTGTCAGAAGCATAGAGCGATTTAACCTAGAGCGATTCAACCTAGAGCGATTCAACCATTGGCCTAGACCCTTAAAAGTATTTCGCGGCTGCAGATCCAATCTGGTCAATCAACCAATAGTCATTACAGTAAGTATCTATGGTAGTCAATATTGCTCAAGGGTCTGCTTCACCAAAGATAGCAGCAAAAAATCAACAAGCTCTCCGGCAAGTGTGGGAAACGATTGAGCCTGATAGCTGTCCCTATCGCTACAATTTCCATATGCACACGATTTACTCTGATGGTCGGCTCAAACCGGAAGAGTTGATCAAGCAAGCAATTAACATTGGTCTTAAGGGACTTGCCATCACCGATCACCACTCCGTTAGTGGTTATCAAGTTGCTCAAACTTGCATAGAAAAATGGCAGCAGGAGCCATCTTTCTGTGATTCATTACCCCACTTCTGGACTGGTGTCGAAATTACCGCCAACCTCCTGGATGATGACATTCATATCCTTGGCTATGCTTTTGAGCCAGAACATCCTAGTTTAAAGCGCTATTTCACTGGAACCGCACCGACCGGTGATCATGCTGAGGCTGGTGCAGTGATTGATGCTATCCATCAGGCCGGTGGTTTAGCAGTGTTGGCTCATCCAGCCCGTTACCGTAAGTCAGCAGATGAGTTAATTACTGCTATAGCCAACTTAGGGATTGATGGTGTTGAAACTTACTATGCCTACACCAATCCTGAACCCTGGCAACCTAGTCCAAAACAAACTAAACAGGTGAAGCAGTTGAGTGCTACCTACAATCTATTTAATACCTGTGGCACTGATACTCATGGGTTAAGCTTGCTCAAGCGTATTTGAAAGAAAGATCTCATTAGACTCCTTTGCTTGTAGTTAATTTAGGGAGCAGGGAGCTTCGGAGCAGCGGATCTGGGCAGAAATAAGAGATAACTTCGGAATAGGTAAAAAATCCTGGCTAAGCAGGTGCGCAAAATTAATTACACATTTTCCCAAACTCAAAGTCTTACAATGTAAAGGTTACAGAGATTGGGAGTAGGTAATTAATTCTGCGATCGTTGCTTATATATCATTTAGCAGCTTTGCCATCAAAAGAAGAACAATTTCCCCCCAACCCATCCACAATGGCACAGGTATTGCTAGTAATCATGCCAATATAAGTTCCAGTATCACTCCCTTTTTCTCCTAGACCATCTGCAAATAACTTTTGGTCTGAAAGTTTAACCTTTGCTTCTCTGGCGACAGTGCCAATAACCTTATCATTTGTTGTTACTTCGGCGAAAATTGTTGGTACCTTACTTTTCTTAATCTTCTGTACCAGTTCTTTCACCCGTGCTGCTGTCGGTGCTTCTTCTGCGCTAAGCCCTTGCAACGCATCAGAATCAGAAAAACCGTAAGCGTTAATGTAGTACCCTAGGGCATCATGGGTAGTGATTAGTTGGCGTTGCCCCTTGGGTATGGTAGCAACTTGTGCTTTTACCCAAGCATCCAACTGTTCCAGTTCAGTGGTTAGCTGTTTGGCATTCTTAGCATACAATTCCTGATCATCTGGGTTAAGTGCTGCCAGTTGGCTACGAATTACTTCTGCCATCTTGATACCATTTTGGACATCATGCCAAATATGGGGGTCGGGCTCTAGTTCCTCATCACTGTGAGCAGATCCTGTCTTCTCTTCCTCATGGTCATGGTCATGGTGATCATCATGGTCATCCTTATGGTCATCCTTATGGTCATCCTTTTCTTGCTCGTGATCATGGTGGTGATGTGCTTCCGCCATAATTGGACTAGGCACAGCTTGATCATGCACCGCTATTTTAGGAGCTGGTGTATTAGTGGCTTGAACTAATTTAATAACTTCTGGTTCAAAGTCGTAGCCACCGTATAGAACTAGTTGGGCTTGCTCTAGGGATTGGCGAGCTAAGCTGGTAGCTTTGTAGGTATGAGGGTCTTGACCTGGTTCAATCAGACAGGTCATATCAATGGTATCTTGAGCAATTTCTGTTGTTAAGTCACAAAGCACACTGTAGGATGCTACCACTAGTGGCTTCTCCCTTGATGAGGTTTCACTGGTTTGACTACAACCACCTAGTGCTACCCCAAAGGCGAGAGCACCACTAGCTAAGAGCGTCCGAAGTTTAACTGGTAAGGGTTTCAGCATAGATCAACCCGCTTAAATTTGTAGCTATCAAGAACAAGAATCATTTTACAAGGCTTAGGCTGAGAACGACAATCAGTTGCAGCCACGCTACACTATGATAGTGGTAGTCATTTTCACAAAACCTAATGTTAGAAGTCCATAACCTAGGAGTCTGTTACCGAGACACTTGGGCGATTTGTGATATATCCTTCTCCCTCCAGCCAGGACAATTAACTGGCTTACTGGGGCCCAATGGTGCTGGCAAAAGTACTATGGTGAAGGCGATGCTGGGACTGATTCCAGCAGTGAAGGGGGTAGTGAAATTGGCAGCCCGTCCCCTCCGGAGTCAATTAAAACGAGTCGCTTATGTTCCTCAGCGATCGCAAATTGATTGGGATTATCCGATTACGGTATGGAATGTAGTGATGATGGGTCGTACAGTCCACACCGGTTGGTTTAGGTCTCCTAGTCGCCAATCTAAGGAAATTGTTAAGAATGCGTTAGAACGGGTGGGTATGTTCGAGTATCGCCACCGTCAAATTGGCGAACTCTCTGGTGGACAGCAGCAGCGGGTATTTTTAGCGCGGGCTCTAGCTCAACAAGCGGAGTTATTATTTTTTGATGAGCCATTTGTCGGCATCGACAAAAAGACAGAAGAGATTATTTTTGAGGTTTTTAGTGAACTTAAATCCCAAGACAAAACGTTACTAGTGATCAGCCATGACTTAGGAGAAACCTTAGCTCATTATGATCAACTCCTCTTATTGAATAAGCAACTGATTGCTGTGGGTTCAAGGGCTCAAGTGCTGACACCGGAAAACCTGACCAAGGCTTATGGTAAGGTGATGAGTTTAGTAGGAGCTTGATGGCTTAGTGTTGAGTGCTTAGTTCTGAGTGCGGAGTGCGCTAACTCGGTCAGTCCCAAAGTCAGAGAGTAATACCTGTTAGGGTTCACTGTTCAGCAATGAACCCAACCTAATATATACTGATTCTTGCTGGGCTGGAAAATTGATCAAACAGGATATCACAGGACTCATGACTGACTCTGAAACTGGTCGGATGTTGCTTTCCCATAACTTTGAACTATCAGACGATAGTTTTCCTGAACTAAACCGGGAAGAATTTACTCAGGTATTTGCTGAAGGATTAAGTAACTATCCATCCTTAAAGTGTCGTAAGTTAGATCATCCCCATTGGATGGTTGAAATTTTATTCCCTACTCAAGAGCTTACCCCACCTCAAGTTGGAGAATTGTGCGCTCAAGCTCTAGAAGAAAAGCGAATTAGTCAAAAAAATGGGGATTTTCTGCCAGATATCTTAATATTGGGAGGCTTAAAGAAAACTCCACCCTTAAGTAATGCTCCTGATACTCTCCAAACCGGAGAATGGGGAGTTGATGTTGTAGAAACGACCTCAGCAGCTCAATTTTTAACAGCCCTAGGATGGGAAGAAAAAACAGCTGGTAAAACTATTGACAATGTTTTCAAGATTGAAAAAATAAATAATACTGCATCCTAAAATTACAGCAGTTTTAAATTGAGTGATTTTTTTAGGGAGCAGGGAGCAGGATGAAATAGTTTGGAGGATTTTTGGTGTTATTGAAAATCCGCAAGGTAAGATTGTTAATGATATATTTATGTTAATGATATATTTATCTAGCAATTATCTGTCTTGATGCAGTCGCTCATGGGGGAAACCCCCAAGACCGCGCTGCATCGCTATGCCATGAGGTACAAAGGGATCCCCCTAAATCCCCCTTATCAAGGGGGACTTTGAGGTTGAAAAGCGTACCTCATAAATCCTAGAAACGCTATCAATGCTATTGACACTTAATAAAAATCTCCCCATCTCCCCATCTCCCCACACTCCCGACTCCCGACTCCCGACTCCCGACTCCCGACTCCCGACTCCCGACTCCCTGTTCCCTATTCCCTACTCCCTTTTATTTATTATGAATTGGCTGATTGAGCCCCTAGGTTTTGAATTTATGCGGAATGCGATCGCAACGGCTGTGCTGTTGGGGATATTAGGCGCAGTGGTAGGCAGCTACTTAATTGTACAACAAATGAGCCTGATTAGTAGTGTGATTGCCCATGCAGTTTTACCTGGTCTCTCAATCGCCTTTTTTTTAGGAATAAATATCTCTATTGGTGCCTTTATTGCAGGTGTCCTTAGCGCTTTAGTTGTAGCGGTGATTCCTCAGCGTACGCGAGTCAAAGTGGATGCAGCAATGGCGTTGACTTTCAGCAGTTTTTTAGGCTTCGGAGTGATACTAATTACGGTGCTTAAAACTAACCAACTTGACTTAGAAAATATTCTTTTTGGTGACATCTTAGGGGTGAGACCAGGAGATGTCTGGCAAACCCTGGTGATTACAGCAGTAATTTTACTATTAACAAAGTTGTTCTATAAAGAGCTATTATTCTATACCTTTGATCCCTTGGGAGCCCAAGCTAGCGGTTTACCGGTAAAACTAATTTATTTCGGGTTAATCTTAGCGATTACTCTCACCATTGTCGCCAGTATGCAGACGGTAGGGGTGTTGCTCGTTATCTCGATGTTAATCGGACCCGCGACTACGGCTTATTTATTAGTCAAAGAATTACATCACATGATGGGATTAGCCTCAATGATTGGAATTATTTCTAGTGTCAGTGGAATGTATATAAGCTACTATTTTAATTGGCCATCAGGCCCAGCAATTGTAATGGTAATCTTTGGCTTATTTTTCCTGGCATTTTTGTTTAGTCCAAGCCAAGGAATTCTCACGGAGCCAGCTATCGCACGTCGCCAGGCTAAGTTATTGACTTTGCTGAAAGAATTATTGAGATCGAATCGAGGGTAAGCAATCAGCTATTAGCAATCAGCCGTCAGCAATCAGCAATCAGCAATCAGCAATCAGCTATTAGCAATCAGCTATTAGCAATCAGCCTTCAGCTATCAGCATATTGAACATGGTAATAGCATGTTCAACATGGTAAACTATAATTAAATAACTCAAGACTAGTGTAGTGTAAGGGCTAGCAACACCCATACACTACAGCTCAGCTTACTCTAATCTCTGGTCATGGCTGAAAAACTTACAGTTAAAAATTTTGCTGGTATCGAGGAACTAGAGATTGAGGTTAAACGAATCAATATCGTGATTGGACCTCAAGCTAGTGGCAAAAGTGTATGTGCTAAACTTCTTTTTTACTTTAAAAACTTTGTTTGGAAAATTTTAGATACAGTAGAAAACGAACAAACTAAGCGTTACCTAGATTCAAGTTACTCTCAAACTTTTCAAGAGTACTTTCCACCAGATTCCTGGGGAGAAGATGATTTCTGTATTAAGTATGAAATTTATAATGTTTTTATTGAAATTACTAGAAGTAAAGAGAATAAAAACAAAATAAATTTTAATTACTCAGAGTTTTTTAAAAATTTAAAAGAAGAGCTATTAGAGAAACTAAAGAAATTCGATAAACAACGATATTTAATCAATAGTCTGATAGACTATAAAATTAAACTGACAGAAGAAAATAACAAAAAATCTGATGATCTAACTTCTTTATTAGAGCAACTTGAAATATTATTAGAAAGAGCAAAAGAAAATCCAGAAAGTAATGAAAATATAATAAAACAGTCATTTTCAAGAGAACATTTAATAGAATTATTGAGGAGTTCATTATGCGATGAGGCAGCTTATACCCAGCTTTTTATTCCTGCTGGTCGCTCTTTCTTTGCTAATCTCCAAAGTAGTATATTTTCATTGATTTCTAATAAGATCGTTATCGAGCCCTTTATGATCGAGTTTGGTTCCACTTACGAAACTATAAAACGTTTGAATGCGAGAATTATTAATGAACCTGAAAATATACAAGAAAAAGAGATAAATGATGAAATAGAAACGCTGATCAAGGAAGTTTTATGTGGAGAACATATACAGGAAAAAGGCGAAGATTTTCTGAGAATGGCAGATGGAAGACGGATTAGTATTGCTAACTCTTCTTCTGGTCAGCAAGAAACATTTCCCCTGACGATTATACTGTCAGCATTACCTTTTTTAGTTGATGAGGATTCTGCTGGACAAACTGTTTATATTGAGGAACCAGAAGCTCATCTATTTCCAAGCGCACAACGAAAAATGGTTGAGTTAATCGCCTGTGTTTTTAATTCTGATCTGGAAAAACTTCAATTCTTTATCACCACCCATAGTCCTTACATCCTAACTTCAATTAATAATCTTATTCAAGCTGGTATTCTCTATAAAGAATCTAGCCAGGATGTCTTACCTAAATTAGAAAAAATCCTTCCTCGCTATAAAGCCCTGAGTACGTCTTATTTATCAGCCTATGTCCTAGAAAATGGCAAGGCTAAAAATATTGTCTGCACTGATACTGGTCTGATCAATGCCAATCTTATTGACGATGTTTCTGATCAGCTAGCTATTCAGTTTGATAAACTTTTGGACTTAGCGTGAGTATTTATGAAACGTTTCCCAGATTGTGAGGAATATAAAGATGACAATGAAATCGTATTAAAGGAAAACAAAAGTAAACTAACTTTTGATAATTCCAAGAGAGATAAAATATTAAAAATTAAAGTTGATGGCTGTGCTATAGACGATGAAAATAAGCGCTGTGATTACGCCCTTGTTTGTAGTAACGTAGAAATTTATGTAGAGTTGAAAGGAAGTAAGATTGCCCATGCAGTTGAGCAGATAGAATCGACGATTAAGTTACTTTCAGATAACCCACAAAAAATCGACAAGCGGTGCTTTGTAGTTTTTACTCGCTTTGGCCTACCCAAAGGAAGAACGAATATACAAATTATAAAAAGTAAGTTTAATAAGAAATATAATGCTACTTTAATAGTTGAGAAAACTCCATATACTTATGATTTAAGTCAGGTCACCATCTAGGAAAAAAGTACGTAAGCCTATGGTTAGGTTTCTTCTTCTTGACTTTCTTGAGAGTAAAGTCACTGTATGCTACTTCAGTCTCCTGATTTTGAGCGTAACTGTTAGAGCTGTGTCTATTTTATAGGGAAGTCTGAAGAAAGGTGACAATGACTCAACTTGAGCAAATAGAGAATTGGTGGGCTGTTTTAAAAACATGGATGAAACAAAGAATTATTGAATTTGATACTGTACGAGAATGTGTAGATGCAGCGTTCAAAAAATGTCCTAATGTATGCGCGTAGTGCTATAACTCTTGAAAGTTGGTTTATTTTAATTCTAAGGGATGCCTTAAAATTGAAATTAACGATTACGGCTTCTTCAGTAACTAGTAAGCTAAGTTAAATCTTAAAATAGGGAGTAGGGAGTAGTTTTTGAAGAGACTTAAAGGTTAAAGGGAGCCCATTTAAATGAAGACAGGCTTATACAGCATTTTTCATAACTATGAGCTAAACAGGATTTTTTCCCTCTTCCCACTTCCGACTTCTCTGTTCCCTGTTCCCTGTTCCCTGTTCCCTGTTCCCTGTTCCCTGTTCCCTGTTCCCTGTTCCCTAATACTTAATAACATTAAACCTGAAATCCCATAGCCTGAAGTCCCTGACGAAGACGCTGAGCTTCAGCTGGGTTATGGGTTTCGTGAAGTGCGATCGCTTTTTTAAAGGCCGATAAACTCTGATCAACGTTGCCCAATTTAAGCCAAACCACTCCCAAGTTTTGATAAGCCTCTCCATACTCTGGGTTAAGTTGAATCGCTTGCTGATAGGATGCGATCGCA
>NZ_JAAHHZ010000050.1:0-39363 GCF_010672005.1 Moorena sp. SIO4A5
GTAGTCGAAACCGCCATATCCATCTCGAAGTGCTCCTTCGGGTGGGGACGTAGCTTGAACCCTAGCTACATTGGGAGATTTCGGAATCTCCACTTCCTTGAGCGTCTTTCATCGGTCGCCCTTATCCTGACATGATATAAAAGGGCGTGGCTCAATTGTGGCATTATTGAGAATAATGGGTAATCGGTAATGGGTAATGACCTTCGGTCAGGCTCATTGACCAAAACCCTCCGTTGGTGATCGAGAAAAATTTGGTTAAGATCCTCTCAGCAACGGTTTAGCAAAGGGATAAGGATGGCAACTGCGGTTAAATTAATAGCTCCAGGTTTTTGTGTAAAGTACCCGAAAACCCCTTGGAGTGTGATATATGTCGAGGATGCTTCAGGCAAGTTTCATTTCCGCCTTAGTAGTCGAGACTTCAAATTTGAACCCCGCGATCGCTACCGTTACCCCACTCATGAGGCGGCTAAACGGGCAGCATTGTGTTTTCTGGAATTACTCAAACGTATAGAGCGATCGCGGATGCGCATGAGCATTCTGCTAGAAATTGGTATTCTTAAATTTCCCCAACAGACCTATCACTCTTATGAAATTTGGTTATTGATTGATCGCACTCGCTATAGTTGGGAGGCAATAACGCCCAATGGTTTTTGTTTCCGCTCCCAGCGCTGGTACAAAAGTCCTAACAGTCCGATTCTTAAAGCCAAGAAACATATAGACCGGGAGTTGGCGGTATATCAAATCAAAAATGCGGTTGGCTGGGTGTAGTGACTATAGCAAAAATCAAATAGGTGAGATACACAAGTTGTAGATTTTAGGGAACAGGGAATAGGGAACAGGGAATAAATCCTGTGTACCTTATGAATAAGATAAATGAATATTATTACCGCTATCCTTAAAAAGGACGAGTATCAAAAAATTTATGCCCGATAGTGCCATCAGGAAAAAGGTAAAGAGGACAATACGGTAATTCTATGGGTATGCTCACAATTGTGATAGGCTCCTGCTGCGGTTCGTGATTATGAGGCCAACGAATCGTGCGACTTTTACCACCGACAACATCAGGCATTTTCTGATCACTAATGTCAGAGACAAAGCTGTCACTTTCTAACCTCTCGACGAAACCTAGATCAAAGATTTCCATGATAACTATATATCCAATTAATTTATATTAAGTCTTAATATAAACTTCCAGCATGACTAATATAAAAGTCTGGCCATATTGGCTATAAGTTATAAAACTTTATAATCCTAAACTACCAATTAATTAAGGGAATCGGGAATCGGGAATCGGGAATCGGAATCCCCCCTAACCCCCCTTAATAAGGGGGGAAGGGAATCGGGAATCGGGAATCGGGAATCGGGAATCGGGACTAGAGAATAGTGATGCAGTAATATTAATCGTAGGGTGGGCAGTGCTTACCTTCCCGATGGCAAGCCAATTAATCACCAATCATGCACTGCCCACCCTACAGGAATTATTCTCCCCATCTCCCCATCTCCCCATCTCCCCATCTCCCCATCTCCCCACACTCCCTATTCCCTATTCCCTATTCCCTACTCCCTACTCCCTACTCCCTACTCCCTAAAACTATTAAACTTAACTGATACGACTTGCTTTTTCGCGGTACTTGTTAACAAGTTTATTGAACAATTGATTCAGCTGTCCAATGCAAAAAGTATTCGGTGTCATGAATTTAGTGTTAGGATAAAAATAGAATTTGTTTGAGCTAATAGACCCAGAATTAACTTCATTAAAGTTGATAGCAACCTGCTGATTTCCCACGGATATAACTTGAAACCAAGTTGCCATGGTAGCAGGTAATTTTGTACTCAGACGCAAGGAAATTTTGGGACTCGAAAGAGATTGAGCGTAGGCTGGGGTTAAAAATGGTTCATAGCGTTGAGCTTCTGGAGTTAGCTGCTTAATAAACGCTAAACTTACACCTTTGACCAGTTGCCGCAGGCTATGGGCATCGTCCCCAACCACCTCTTTGACTAAAGTACTTCTAGCGATCGCATCGTTAAGATTTTTCGGGTCAGTCACACTGAGGTGAGTGCCACCAATGGCGCTAATCAAATACTTAGAACCCCCCAACTGATTAAAAGACCGTAACTGATGGTCTAGAGCTGGTGTAATGGCATCCTCGGTACCCGTTAACATTAAGGTTGGTACAGTAACATGACGCAAACCCTTAGTACCAAACAAACGCCCCGTTACGCTATTTAATGCGATCGCTTGCACCACTCGCTGATCAGTAAGATTAACCTCGTCTTCTGGTAAATCAGCCGCTGCACATTGGAACCAATCTGCTGGGGATCTGCCCACAGGAGAGCGATTTTTACAAAACTGTCGCAGTTCCTCTAAATTTAGTTTTCCCCCAGCCAACGCTAAAGCCGTGTAGCCCCCCAATGAATGACCAATAATTGTAACTTGTTGAGTATTCAGTTTCCCAAGCATGGTAGAATATCTCTGATTGATGTCAGCCAACTCATCCAGGAGAAAGCTGACATCTTTGGGGCGGTCAATAAACTCCCCCGGAGGTAACAAATCCCCAAGTTTACCTGGTGCTGACAAGTTGTTAATCCTGGTAAAGTTGCTGCCAGGATGCTCTAGGGAAGCAACAGTAAGACCATGAGACGCTAGATGGCGTGCTAAATATCTCAGAAATTTGCGGTCTGCAGCAAATCCGTGGGAGAGAACTACCAAAGGTCCAGTAGTATCATCAGCCCAGTATAGATCTACAATAATAGTACGTTGCCGTTGTTGGTCTCTTAGTCTTAGTTTACGCTGTTTAACCAATTGAGGACCAATACTAGCAGGGTCAAATTTAGGGCGAAAGGTGGCAGCGTCCGCAACAGCCAAATCTTGCTCTAAAATTGGACCAACTGCTAAACTCTTCCAGTAGGAAGCATTGAGCTGTAGGGCAATGCCAACAGCAGACGAAGCATCCAAAGTGATATTTTCTCCTGGATAAGCCCGTAAAAAACTCAGCACACTTAAACCATTGACTTGCCTTGCTCCTAACAACAGCGCAGCTTTTAATTGCTCTAAACTACTATCAGGGAGTGCTAACCCTAGTCTTTCCAACAACCGTGCGCCATCGCTGGAGAGGAGAAGGTCATTAATAAAGGTTTCTGTGGTCTTAGGGTTGAGTTTGAGGCTATTGGTCAAAATCTTCCGGATCTGTGGCGTGAGGATATCTCCATAGGGTTGCAGTGCTGGTGATAACTCCCCTGTCTCAGCAAACTTTTCTAATTCCGTGATAGCGACCGATTGCTCAAATGGCCCTAAACGTAGAGTGAGATACTCAGCGGCAAAAACTGGTGGGGTAATTGCCCAAAACAGAGTCACAAAGAGACTACCTAGAGCACCCTGTCTGATTTTTTTAATTTGACCTATTGAACCATTACAGTGTTTTTTCTTCACAGAAGATTCAGAGGTATGGCGGCGATCAGACCATGGCAGCTGAAAATTCATCATTAGCGATTTATGCAGAATGTGAGTGCGGATATTTCGATCAAAGCCGACTTAATCAAGACTCGACAAGCCTATCGAAATATTTTTTCTGCACCACTTATGCACTAAAGGGTAAGCTATCAGCTATCAGCTATCAGTTATCAGCTATCAGTTATCAGCTATCAGTTAGCAGTTATCAGTTATCAGCTATCAGCTATCAGTTAGCAGTTATCAGTTATCAGCTATCAGCTATCAGCTATCAGCTATCAGTTATCAGCCATCAGCCATCAGCCTATGGGCTACTTGAGGTGCTACTTAAGGTGCTATCAGCGCTCAGGCAAAGGCTGACCGCTGACCGCTGACTGCTGACCGCTGACTGCTGACTACTGAATGCTGACTACTGAATGCTTACTATTAATGAAGTAGACACACCTATTTCTTCCCTACTCCCTGTTCCCTACTCCCTACTCCCTACTCCCTACTCCCTACTCCCTACTCCCTACTCCCTACTCCCTACTCCCTTTCCTATATAACTAAATACTCGTATTCAATATCACCCCATCAAGTTCCGCTTCAATCAGATTAGCCCCCCGAAGGTTGGCATGAGTTAAATCAGCTCCGGTAAGATTCGCTTTTCTGAGGTTGGTTTCACTAAGGTTAGCTTCTCTGAGGTTGGTATAACTAAGATTAGCTTGACTAAGGTTAGCCCCTTTCAGATTAGCCTTAACCAGATCTGCTCCTGTTAAATTAGCTTTATCAAAATTACTACCAATCAGTTGAGCTTCATTAAGATTAGCCCCAGTCATCACCGCCTCAGTGAAGTTGACCCTACTCAGATTGGCTTTGGTGAAATTCACAGCAATCAGGTTAGTTCTATACAAATTAGCTCCCTCAAGGTCTGCCAGAGAAAAGTTAACCCTAATTAGATTAGCCTCTTCCAAAGATGTCATAGTCAGGTCTGCTCTTTGAAAGGATGTACGGGTAAGCTTGGCTCTATTCAAGTAAGCGTGACGAAGAATAGCTTTATCAAAAATTGCCCCAACTACACAAGCCTCAGTCAGGTCAGTATAAATCAGCAATGACCCACTCAAGTTAGCTCCCATTAGCTCCGCTTGAAAGAGATTGAAACCATTGAGGTTTTTCCCACTCAGGTCTACCTCCATCAGGTCAGGGATCAGTTTGGGATGATTGTCTCTCCATTGATTCCAGAGTTTTATACCCTGCTCAAGCTCAGCCAGATGGGTTGGTTCCGCCATGTAGTTGATTAGTCCTCTAGGTACGAATGCTTAAGAAAGTCTTAAATTTAATGTAACATAACGAAAACAAAGTTTACATTTTTGTTAAGATTTTCCCTTATAGCCGCCGTTTTTGTATAAAATAGCCGCCTAAAAAGCCACACCCAAGCCGTTATAGCTTGGGTGTGGCTTTTGTTTCAAAACCAGACATTCTCCCCATCTCCCCATCTCCCCACCTCCCCATCTCCCTACTCCCTACTCCCTACTCCCGACTCCCGAAACCTCAAAGCCGTATTCTAGGACGCCCCAAAGTCGTAATATAAACAACCGCTTCATCAACAGGAATACCCAAAACCTCATTTACCTGGTCATCAAAGAAGCCACCAATACCACTTACTCCTAAACCCAAGTAAATCGCTGCTAGATTCAGCCGCTGTCCTAGATGACCAGCATCCATGTGCAAGTAACGGTAAGCGCGATCGCCTAATCGAGCCACTGCTTTTTGTAAGTCTGCCGTGTGGAACACCACTGCTCTGGCATCTCGACCCAAATCTTGCCCTAAACACAGAAAATGCAATTCCTGCCGGAAGTTTTTAAAGCGAATTTGCCGCAATTCTTGAGCCTTAGGGGCGTAATAATAGCAGCCTTCTTCTAGATCATTTACTCCAGATACTGCTATAAATGTTTCGATTAAACTTAAATCAAAATAATCCGGTGTTCCATCTAACCCTTTTTCAATGTAATGCTGAGGTTGGTATGTAAAATCCAGAAGCGCTTTTAGCTCATCCAAGGTCAGATTAGCTGCACTATAAGCTCGGGTAGAGCGTCGTTTTAGAATAGTATCTAAACATGCTTTCGGAGCATTACCTGACTTGGTCAACTCCCCCCAATCTATGGGTTTTGTAGCCGTCGAAACTTTATCACAAAACGGAAAATTGTACTTGTCTTCTAACTGCTGGTCAATTTCTGTACTCTTTGAATTATTACCTTTAGCCTTCCAATCACCACCCTGCTTAATTTCCGTAGCGCGGTGCAAATACCCCAATAATTCTCCATCTGGAATGTCTGGGTAATTAACCTCAGTAGGAGATGCTAACACAGTTGGGGCGATGGGCAAGTTTTGTTCAACTTTGAGCTGATCGGCCAGGGGAATTACTGCGATCGCTCCTTCTTGTTCCAGGTCTAGATAAAGCAGTTCATTAACTTTTTCATCAGCAAACCCACCAATTAGGTGAGGTCGGTAATCACTCAAAGCCCCAGCTAACTCAATATTACCTAGCAGATGACCAGTGTCTAGAAAAATTCTGCGGTATGCCCGGTCTTCATAGCGCCAGGCGGAGCGATAAAATACCGCTGTAGTTACAATAGCGAGTTCCGTACTCTCCAAAACTGGGTGCCAGAAGCAAGCCTCTTGCAGTGTACTCCAAACGTCACTCTGCCAAAAATGAACTAGAGAATGGGTAAGACACTGATAGTTGTACAGTCCTGATGGTAATACGGGAGTACCACGGGAAATCAAATAAACTTCAGCTGGGTATAAGCCACCAGCAGAGGGAGCTGCCCTCAGATAAAGTGGTGGTCCCATTGTCTCCAGCCTAGCCGTCAAACCATAACTACACAGTAGTAACTGGGACAGCCGCCACCAAGTCTTACTCGGTTCAGAGGTAAACTGCTCCCGGTCTTGTGAGAAGTATGGTTTTAGGTCAAAGTTAGTCCCAACTTTGTAGTCTTTAAAAGGTATCGGCTGCTTCTCCCAGTCTAAGCCCTTATTTTTGGCTGATATGGTTTCTGGAGCATATTTGGTGCGCTCGTGGTAGTGCTGAGCGATTGATACTGGCAGTTGTGACATCTTAGTTGCAACAGAACAGGAAGCTTTGCTTAATATCTTTACACCAATAGACTTCTTGCAGTTGTCGGGAACAGGGAATAGGGAACAGGGAATAGGGAACAGGGAACAGTGGACAAGAATTTACGTAAACACTATCAGAAAAATACTTTTGCAAGAGGTCTAATCTAGACTTATACTTCCTGGATAGCTCCCGACCTTGACCACTAGGCAGTTTCCCCAGTGGCTCTCCCTGCTGATAACATCACTTTTTTCTGTTTGATACCTTGAGCGGTCAGCTATCACCACTCAGCAGCTACTCCCTGCAAAATCTTATCACTGTTCCCTGTTCCCTGTTCCCTGTTCCCTACCTTTACCGATAAAATAAAAACTTCATAACAAAAAAAACTTAGATTGTCAAGTATTTTTATTTTTACGTAGCAAATGTTCACAAATATTAAAAAAAAATTAGAATAAGTGTGTAACGCGCTACAAAGCTATACATTTATAAAAGAATTAAGCATAAATACGCATTGACATGATTTTAGAAATTGGTACGAGGCGGCAAAAGCTGACCTATCTATAGCGCAGTCACGAACCCACCGTTAAACCTAACGGCTATAACGGGGGCTTGAGAAAGTCCACAACGTGACCAGCTTAAGACTTTTGAGTCTACGTTTTTTGAGCCATCACACCTTTGGATGCGTCGCTAGTCCTCTGCTCTGTGGTTAATAGTTAAACAGTTGTAAGTGGGTTAAGACAGTGCTATTAGCTTGACAAACTCAAAAAACATTGGCGAAGCGAACTTTACCCTAGTAATAGGAGAATGCTCACATTATGCGAGTTTTTGTACTTGATCAAAACAGGACTCCTTTAGACCCTTGTAAACCTGCTAGAGCCAGAATCCTACTCAAACAAGGTAGGGCTAAAGTTTTTAGAACATATCCATTTACAATCATTTTGACGGAGGTAGTTGAAGGTGCTGTAACTCACGAGCATCAGTTAAAAATTGACCCTGGTGCCAAAACTACGGGTTTGGCAATTCTCAGCAATAATGTTTTGATTTGGGGTGCTGAACTAACTCACCGTGGTTTTCAAATCCGAGACGCTTTAACCTCAAGACGGCAATTACGACGTTCTCGACGGAACCGTAAGACTCGTTATAGAAAGCCTCGTTTTCTGAACCGGAAAAGACCTGATGGATGGTTACCCCCCAGTCTGACTTCGAGAGTTCATAACATCTTGACTTGGGTAAAAAAGCTAATCCGACTCTGTCCCATTGCAGGTATATCTCAGGAATTAGTGCGTTTCGATCCTCAAAAGATGGAGAACCCAGAAATCTCCGGTACTGACTATCAACAGGGCACACTTTACGGTTATGAAATCCGAGAATATTTGCTTGAGAAATGGAATCGTAAATGTGCTTATTGTGGAGCAACTGATACGCAACTTGAAATCGAACATATTAAGTCCAAATCAAAGGGAGGTTCCGATAGAGTATCTAACCTAGCCATTGCTTGTCGTGACTGCAATCAAGCTAAAGGTAATCAAGATATTGAACAGTTTATATCGTGCAAACCTGATGTTTTGAAATGGGTAAGAAGTCAAGCTAAACGTCCCTTAGCTGATGCCACTGCCGTTAATGCTACTCGCTGGAAACTTTACAACGAATTGAAGCTAACCGGACTGTCAGTAGAAACGGGTTCGGGAGGTCAAACTAAATACAATCGGTATCGGTTCAACCTACCTAAAACTCATTGGTTAGATGCTGCCTGTGTGGGTGAAGTTCCAAGCATTTATGTGGAAAATGATCAAACTCTATTGATTGCAGCTAAGGGGCATGGAACTCGTCAAATCTGTCGAACAGATAAATATGGATTCCCTAAACGGCACTGTTCAAGAACTAAGATTCACAAAGGTTTTCAGACCGGAGACATTGTCAAAGCAGTGGTCACTAAGGGTAAGAAAATCGGAACTTACGTTGGACGGGTTGCCACTCGTCAAACTGGGTCATTCAATATTTCAACCTCTCACGGACTGATTCAAGGAATTAGCCACAAGTACTGTACACCAATTCACAAAAAGGACGGATATGCGTATCAAATTAACGCCCTGTCCTCCCTTTCCTTCCCCCGCTAACCTTTCAGGTATAGCGGGGGTCTCCAGGGAGGCGGAAAGATGAAAAAGATTGGTGGAGCCGAGTTACTTGAACAATACGCTAGGGGTAGACGAGACTTTAGTGGAGTAGATATCAGTGAAGCTGACCTGTTTGAAGCAGATATACAAGCAATTGACCTGACTAGCAGCAATCTTAACAAGACTTACCTGCCTTACTCTAATCTAAGTCAAGCCAAGTTGCAGCAAGCTCAACTTCAAGCAGTTCAGTTAAGTGATGCCCAACTCTACCAGACCAATCTCTCTGGGGCGGATCTTCAGAATGCCAATCTGTTCAGAGCAAATCTACGTCGTGCCAATTTACAGGGCGCAAATCTCGCTGGTGCCAATCTCCAAGCAGCGGACTTGAGGGACACTGACCTTAGCCATGCCAATCTCAGCCATGCCAATTTGAGTAATGCTAACCTGAAAAGAGCTATCCTTACTAAGGCTCAGTTGAGGGGTTGCAACTTATTTCGAGCCGAGAACGTCGATATTTGTGATGCCTACTTGGATAGTTCGACGATTTATCCTGATGGGCATAGAGCTGATGGCTCTGAGTGATCAAACACCTATCCGTTATCCACCAATGACTTTATCAAGACGTCACTTCTTTGCCTTAGCCAGTGCTAGCACCGCCAGTGTAATTCTGGCATCCCCGTTGAAAGAGGTTTTTGCCAAGAAGGCTCTTGGTAAAGCATTTCGAGGTAAAGGCTTCGGTTCACTTCAGCCAGACCCTAATCAATTATTAGACCTGCCAGCCGGATTTAGCTATAAAATTTTATCCCGCACAGGTGACACCATGAGTGATAGCAATTTGGTGCCTGGTAGACCCGATGGCATGGGTGCTTTTCCTGCACCGGGAGGCAATACTGTCCTGGTGCGCAATCATGAACTTAGCCCCCATCAACTGGATAAACATGGATTGGTAGCAGTAGAGTATATCAAGTATGACCCCATGTGTCTGGGTGGGACGACAACACTAGTAGTGGGAGCCAATGGTCAACTGGTCAAACAGTACACTTCCCTTGCTGGTACTGAGCGAAACTGTAGTGGTGGACCAACCCCTTGGGGTTCATGGATTAGTTGTGAAGAAAGCACCGTTACTCCCACCACTTATCCGGTAGATGACCCCAGAAGTGTTTCGATGAAGCACGGCTATAACTTTGAAGTGCCCATTACCGGTGAAGTAGTGCAAGCTGAGCCTCTAGTGGCAATGGGTCGTTTTAACCATGAAGCGGTTGCAGTAGATCCCAAGACTGGGATTGTTTATCAGACTGAAGACAGGATGGATGGTCTGTTCTATCGCTTTATTCCCAAGCAACCAAGCAACTTAAAAGCAGGGGGTGTACTGGAGGCATTAAAGATCCAGGGAACATTTCAGAAAATCACTGTTAAAAACTTCCCTGTCGGTAAACCCATGGCAGTAGAATGGGTTCGGATTGAGGATGTAGACCCGGAAGAAGATACTGTGCGGGTGGAAGGTTTTGCTAAGGGAGCAACCCAATTTACCAGGGGAGAAGGGGCATGGTACGGTAATAATGAGGTTTACTTTACCTGTACTAGTGGTGGTTCTTTAAATCCAAAGACTGGATGGGCCAATGGAGCTGGTCAAGTCTGGCGCTATGTTCCTGGTAGCAATCCCCAAGAGGGTGGCACCATTGAACTGTTTATTGAGTCCCATGACCGCAGCTTACTAGAACACCCAGATAATGTGACCATTAGTCCTTCTGGAGATCTCATCCTCTGTGAAGATGGTGGTGGTGACCAATTCCTGGTTGGGGTCAATCCTAAAGGTGAGCTTTACCAGTTGGCACGGAATGCCCTCAACAGCAGTGAGTTTGCTGGTGCTTGCTTCTCACCAAATGGTCGGCTCATGTTCGTGAACATTCAAGAGCCTGGTATCACATTTGCAATTCAAGGTCCTTGGGTTTAGAGTCTACAGGGGTGGTCAACTCATAGAAGTTGACACAATAAACAATACAAAATAAACAATCAGTCAATCAAGCACTTGACCGATGATAGTTCTATCCCCTCATTATCTCATCACTGCATCACTCGATGATCAATTTACTTTTATGAGCACTTGAGTTAACTGTCTGGCTGGTCTCAAGTGCTCTGGTCTTGGGGAGCAGGTCAAATTCTTAGAACAAATGTACTAAAAACTCCTGACTGGTACTGAAGCCCCGAAAACACTGTAGTTCAAGGGTTTGTAGTTCAAGTGTTCTTACAAAATTGACCTGCTCCCCAAATATTCGGCGCTTTGTGACATGCTCCCCCTATTCCCCATTCCCCATTCCCCATTCCCCATTCCCCAGATAATGTACTAATGTTGCTGCATAAGTGGCATGCTCCCTGAGAGGTGCGAGAGATATGAGTTTTTCTATGAGTTTTTCTATGAGTTTTTCTATGAGTTTTTCTATGAGTTTTATGAGGATCACAGATATATAACAGGGCTACTATTAAATTGTTCTGACAAATTGATGGGGAGCAAGTCTATGTTCCAGAACAAATGAACTATGTACCATATGAGCTTGGCTTTTACCCATGAGGGGGCTATAGCTAATGTACAAATGTTCTGCATAAGTGACATGCTCCCATCGCTTACGTCGCGCTCAGGTAATTCAAACATTGCGCAAACGCCAACCTATACTTGGGATTGCATCATCTATAAAGACGGTCTCAAGACAGGTAGCTTACGCTGTGGTACTGAAAAAACTTCCCAAAGCCTAATCTAGTCAGGTGTCTAGATTAACTTGGCTTTTGATCCTCAAGACTGTTAGATAGCCTGAAATTCTAGGGAACAAAAAAATAAGTTCTTTGAGATTTTTAAGTCAGTTATGTCCAAAATGAAATTTGATAAAAACTCTCATAACTTTCCCTGAATTTTTTGTCAGTAGCCGCGCTCTTGAACTAAAACTGAAGTTAGTAGAGCTTAATAAGGATAAATTACTTGATTACTATCCAAGGTCGTAACTATTATTTCCAAGACATTGAAAGGACAGTAGAAACTAGTCATCCTTCACTGCGACGAAATTTCGGTGCGGCCTTCACTATAGAGGTCAATGGTCACCAGCGGTTGGTGGTTGCTCAGGAGGTGAAGCAGAGTTATCAGCAAAACCTGGATATTAATGAGGTAATTGAGGCTATTGCTCAGGTGCTAGCTCAACACTATCACCTACAGGTCTATGGGGTGCTGCTGCTGGTTAGTGGCACTATTCCCAAAACTAAAAGAGGCACTATTCTACGCCATGCTTGTAAAGCCGCTTTTCTGACTGGAGGCTTGGATTTAGTAGGGGATTGGACTGAGAATCCTTGCAACAAAGCAGAGTTTCTACATCTACACGCGGAAGTAGAATCCCTAGCAGAGTGGTTGCAAATTCTGAAAAAACAGCACTTATTCTCGATTAAAAATAATCCTGAAGAGTACTGCCAACCAAAATATCATACCAAGTTACATTCATACCTAGCACTTTCTTGTCATCACCCTATCACTCCATCACCTTTTGATTAAGATACTATCTTGGAGCGCAACTTAGTGTATGACAGGACTTTTTAAAACTGGTATAATAAAAAATATTGTCGATTTATCATAACATCAAAAAATTTTTGCAGATCTTTAATACTGCTCCCTGCTCCTTTTTTTTATCAATCCTATGTTTACATCTCAACTAAAAATACTATATAATTTAATTTTTGTAAGTTATAGCGATCGCTTCAAATTTTAGGGTAAACACATCTTATTTTTAAACAAATAATGGATATAAAAAATATAGCCATTATTTATTTTTACCTATTTTATGAGTAAAAAATAAATAATTTAAATACTTTTTTAAAGCTTAATTAATTGTCAATAAAATGATAAGAATAAATTAATAAATTTTATAATATAAATCGGATTTTATTAGAAAATTTATTGTAAACTATTTATGGGCTTGGTGAAATAACAACTAAGCCTATTATCTTGTATTACAAAAGTGATCCATTTCCCAACTTCTACGGCGAAGTCTATTGATTACTTTCCAAAGATAGGGATCCGTGTCGGAATTGTGATAATTTCGTTCACTACTCCCTACTCCCTACTCCCTACTCCCTGTTCCCTTCAAAATAACCAATGACTACTACCAAATCTTGGATCACTCGCCCACAACCCAATCCTAAAGCCCGCCTGCGCCTATTTTGCTTTCCTTATGCGGGTGGTGCTGCTTCAAGCTTTCGCACTTGGCCAGACCCATTGGCACCCCATATCGAAGTCTGCCCAGTGGAACTGCCTGGACGGGGCAAGCGAATGCGGGAACCCCTGGTTACTAGCCTATTGCCTCTGATTGAAACCCTAACACCAGCTTTACTGCCCTATCTAGATATCCCCTTTGCCTTTTTTGGTCACAGTATGGGAGCACTCATCAGCTTTGAATTAGCCCGTCAACTCCGCCGCCAGGAAGCCCCGAGTCCTCGACACCTGTTCATTTCCGGTCGCCGCGCTCCTCAAGTACCTGCTCGAAAACCTCCCCTTCATAACTTGCCCAAGTCTGAGTTGATCGAAGCATTGCGTAAATATAATGGCACACCAGAGGCTGTGCTAGCAAACCAGGAGCTAATGGAGCTGTTTCTACCGATCCTGCGAGCGGATTTCGGGATTAACGAAACCTATACCTACACTAGCGAACCCCCACTTAATTGTCCGATATCTGCTTTCGGAGGTTTGGAGGATACCGACGCCAACAGTGATGAGCTTGCTGCCTGGCGTGACCAAACCAGTAGCACTTTCACGGTACACATGTTTCCTGGTGGCCACTTCTTTATTAATAATAATAAGGAGTGTAATCAGCTTTTGCAGCTGATCACAAAGTTTGCGATCGCGCCAGTGTGATTCCTTGGGTCTTTCCTTGAAACCCCGGTCTGGTGAGGGAGCGGGGAGCAAAAGGGTTTGACAAGCTTTTTTATTCCCTGTTCCCTTGTCTGAGTACTGAACAAAACCGATTGTAGATGCTATTCGTTGCCTTCTTGCTGGTCTTCCTTTGAAGAATCTGGTTAATTTTAAACAAAGTTACTAAAGTTTATATCATTCCGCCCCTGCTGGGTTTGTTAATTCCATCAATACCATATCGGCTAGGTCTCCGTTAGGCATAGACCATGAGTTATACATAATCTCTCTAACGACAAATCCTAGATTTTTGAACATATTAATTGACCTTTTGTTTGACAACAAAATTACTGCTCCAATTCTTTTAATTTGTAATTAAAAGAATGTATAAGTTATTAGTCTGTTTAAGGCTATTTTTCCATATCCTTTATTCCGATGTTTTTTATCTAGAATTGCCACGCCAATTTCAGTAGTAAACAAATCCATATTCAATCCTTTTAATACTACATATCCAATTGGCAATTCTTCTGGATCTAAGTAAACTCCAAATGCTAAGGGCTGACTTTTTCGAGAGTAAGGAAAAGCGTAAGATGAAATGGCTTCTATGAATTTCTCTGTCTCATCAAGTTCAAAGAATGTGTTCCAACCCAATAAGTCTGGTAAGCTTGGATCCTGAGCCAGCTTGATTAAATGCTGGATATGACTATCTTCCATAGAAGCCAAGAAAACCTTTAATTCTGTTGCTTTATGGGATTGCTCTAATAATATTCGGTTGTCCATAATGTTATTGATACTTTTTACTTAACGATTAAATGAAATCAAGCAGATATCCTCAGGAAAGTAATAGAAGGAGTTTCTGATCAATGAGTTTAGGGATCGTTGTTCTCTTGTCCAAAGTTGCGAGATCCGAAGTACCCAGCGGTATACCTTTGATCCGGTCCACACTCCTTATTCCGAATTCCGAATTAAGCCTCAGGGGCTGGTCACTGATTTAAAGCTTGATTTAAAGCTTCTCCATAGCCTTTTCTATCGCCTTTTCTATATTTTCTCGGCTACATAAAGTACTTAGACGTAAGAAACCTTCACCACTCGGACCAAATAAGCTACCAGGTACCCCAACAATCCCTGCTTTAAACAACAGTTGGTTAAAGACGTCCCAAGACGTCATTCCCTCCGCTCCTTTGACCCATATATAGGGATTATTAGTGCCACCAAAACAAGTCAGTCCAAAAGCTTCTAAACCTTCCTTGAGGATTCTGGCATTTTCCAGGTAATAGTTAACAATTTCTTGGCATTCTTGTTGGCACTGCTCGGACAAAGCCGCAATGCCCCCTTGTTGTGCTATATTAGAAGCACCCCAAAACCGGATAGATTGACCAATTCTAAACATTTCATTCAACTCTCCTGGCACAGTGCTTTCAAGGGTTAGGGCAACCGGAAGCACAGACCAACCTAATCTTAATCCAGAGAATCCAGCCGTTTTGGAAAAACTACCAACTTCGATGGCACATTCAGTTGCACCTTCTATTTCATAAATACTTTTAGGAATGTTAGGGTCGGTAATAAAAGCACTATAAACAGCATCAAAAATAATCACAGACTTGTGACTTCTGGCATAGTCAACAAAAGCTTTGAGTTGTTCTTTAGTGGCAACTCCTCCTGTAGGATTATTAGGAAAACATAGGTAAATTATATCCACCTTCGATGTAGGAATATCTGGAACAAAATTATTATGATCGTTGCACTCTAGGTAGATAATATTACTTCTACCTGCCAACAGATTTGCTTCTAAATATGGGGGATAAATCGGGTCTTGTAGGGCAATAACATTATCTAGACCAAAGAGATCCTGAAGACCAAAAGTACCTGACTGCGCCCCATCACTAACAAAAATCTCCTCTGGTTTTAGGTCAATTCCACGAGGCTTGTAGTAGTTGTTGCAGATCGCCTCTCTCAGCTTAATATTTCCGTCAAATTCCCCATATCCTGTATAGGTTGAGCGATCTCCTAGCTTAGTGGCAGCATCCACTAAAGCGTCAACCACTTTTGGTGCTAAAGGCTGAGTTGTGTCACCCCAGGCCATAATGTATAGTTCTTTTTGGGGATTGGATGCTTGATGAGCTTCCATCTTCTTCATTAGCTTGTTTTTGATCATATCGGCGAAGGTATCAGAAACAAACAATTTCTTCAGATTCTGATTTGTTGTAGTCATATTTAAGTTTTTAGTTATGTTTTCAATACTTATAATTTATGAAGCTGAAAATCTGGAACTATTGATTACAGAACTTAAGGCAAGCATACAAATTAATTGTGTCTAGGTGCTTATATAAGCAAAAAGCTTGTTATAAACATTTACTGCTTTTTCAACCATGTCTAAGTGTTCGGATCTAATCTGTAGATTAATTTCTTTTGGAGGATTGATTTGAGTGGTATTATTTAAAGTTTCGTGATAACAATCATGGATTTTGGCTTCATGAGGATTCCATTGTTTTAATCTGCCATTTTCCCAAGTTAGCATCTTAGGCGTGAAGGTGATTTCAATTTGTTGACAATAATTAATCAAAATCTTCTTTGGATTCTGGCGAAAGCGATTGGCTTCAACAACAATTGGTTGTTGTCTCAATTCTTTAGTTACTATCTGAAACATCTTATATAATGAATTGAAACCAAATTCTTCTTCCGTAAATTTTGGGTCAAACCCCTGTTCTATAAGTTTTTGCTTGGTTTTGTACAATGAAGCTAAGACTTCATGAGGATGGCGAATTATAAATGTGTTGATAACAGAGCCAAGAAATTCTTGAATATTCTCATCAAGATAGGGCAAAACTTGAAACGGAAAATCTTTAACGAAGACTATGGGCATTACCTGCGCTTTTAATTGTATTTCTTTAATTACTGTGGCACAGTCATGATTTAGCTTATCTCGATAATCACCAAATCGATTGGAACGTCGCCATTTACTAAAGTAATAAGTATCGCTAAAAGGCTCGTGAAAAATTTCTGTATCTGGACGTTGACTAAAAGTCTTCTCAAAAGCAGTGGTTACACATCTAGGTGCGCCCCATAACGCTATTATCTTAGATTGTTCTTTGAAATGATTTTTAGGTAAATTGATATTCATAATGAAACGCTAATACAGTAAGCTATTCGACATTTAAATTGTGAATCTTCTGTTTCCCATTTCCCTGTTTCCTTTCGAGAATTTGCGGATCCGAATCTAAATGCTGAACAGCTTATTTTCAAATAATTTGTGAACAGAGGAAAGACGACTACTCACGATCTGACGGATCGAGCCGATCAAGTAAACGGCGATTGGCTTTCCAGTTGCCTAAGATCTCATCGTAATAGCTGGGTTCTTCATACTGGCGTGCTGTATGTTCGCAAACTTCCGGTGGTGGAATGTTAGGCTTAGCACCAGAACGAAGCACATTGACTTGAACCTCGCAGGCTTTGTTGAGATAATACATATAGTAGAACGCTTCGGCAACGGTTCGACCCACAGTTAAAAGCCCGTGGTTTCTCATGATCAAGAATTTCTTTTGTCCGATCGATGCAAAGATGCGATCGCGTTCATCAAGGTCAAATGATATCCCCTCGTAGTCATGGTAGGCAATGCGATTGTAGAACGCCATCGATATCTGGTCAAGGGGTAACAGCCCCTCTTTCATAGCAGCAACTGACATCCCATTAACACTATGGGTGTGTAGGATTACATTGGCATCAGGACGTTCTAAATGAATGGCGCTGTGTATAGTGAATCCTGCTGGACTTATGTCCGCGTCTGTAGGGTTGATTTTATTACCATTGCCATCAACTGCGACCAAATTTGATGCACATACTTCATCGAAAAATAGATAATGCGGTTTTAGGAGAAATATTGGTGGTTCCTCATTAATGCGCAGGGAAATATGACCGTAGATCATGTCTGACATCCCGTAGTAGTCAATCAAGCGGTAAGCAGCAGCAAGGTCTTCGCGCAAGTTTTGTTCATCCTGACAGTAGGACTTAGTTAAAGTTTCCCTGGTTTTAAGGGTGCTCATTTTTGTATTCATAGTTCCACCTAAATTAATTAGCATTAAATGAAATCAGCAAAATCTCCTCAGGAAAGTAATAGACAGAGTTTCTGAGCAATGAGTTTAGGTATCGTTCCATCTCCGGATGAGAGAGCAAATCCTCCAAGGTAATATTTTTTGATTCAGATAACTGCTCTGCTTCCTTATCCTTGTTAAAGCAGTTAACTGTTGCCTCATTCTTGATGTAATGCTCTAAGGCTGCATAGTCATCAGCCTTGATGGGCTCTTCATAGAATATTCTATGGACTTGATGCTGAATCCCACATTCACCCAGACTCTCGATCACATCTTCCGCCGAGGTAAATCCTTCGCCCCAGGCCATAATGTATAGTTCTTTTTGGGGATTGGATGCTTGATGAGCTTCCATCTTCTTCATTAGCTTGTTTTTAATCATATCGGCGAAGGTATCAGAAACAAACAATTTACTCAGATTCGGATTTGTTGTAGTCATATTTAGGGTTTTAGTTATGTTTTCAATACTTATAATTTATGAAGCTGAAAATCTGGCACTATTGGTTACAGAACTCAAGGCAAGTATACCAGAGCTCGATGTCCAGATCTGGCCAGAAGTTGAGAACCCAGAGAAAATAGAAGCCATATTAACATGGAAGCCTCCTCTAGGAATAATGGAAAAATTTCCCAAGCTTAAGGGAATTATTTCCTTCGGGGCTGGAGTCGAAGAGATTTTACGAGACCCCCATCTTCCCCACAATGTGCCAATTGTTCGTATTGTTGAACCTTATGTGACATCAAGAATGAGTGAATACATCTTGTTAGCTGTTCTTCGTTTTCACAGACAAGCATTTACATATCAAACATTTCAAAAAGCGGGACATTGGGACCCTTTACCTCTACCAGAAACCAGCTCCTGTACTATAGGAATTTTAGGTCTTGGTGTGCTTGGAACAGATGCTGCTGGTAAACTCAAGACTCTTGGTTTCCCGATTCGGGGTTGGAGTCGGACACCAAAGAACATCGATGGTATAGAGTGTTTTCATGGACCAGACCAGTTAAAACTTTGCTTGAGTAAATGTCGAGTGCTGGTGTGTTTACTTCCCTTAACTCCAAAAACAGAAGGGATTCTTAATCGTGAAACATTTTCCGCCATGCCTAAAGGAAGTTATTTGATTAATGTTGCACGAGGGCAACATTTAGTAGAAAAAGATTTATTAGAAGCATTAGATTCAGGTCAACTTTCAGGTGCTTGTCTGGATGTTTTCTCTAGGGAACCTTTGCATGAAAATCATCCATTTTGGTCACACCCTCAAATTACAATAACACCCCATGTAGCAACTCAAACTGATTCTGAGTACTGGACAAAACCGATTGTAGAGGCTATTTGTTGCCTTCGTGATGGTCTTCCTTTGAAGAATGTGGTGAATTGTGAACAAGGTTACTAAGGTTCCCATTATTACTGACGATATGAGGGATCGAGCCGGTCAAGCAAACGGCGATTGGCTTCCCATATCCTGGCGACCTCCTGGTTGTAGAAGGTTGGCTCCTCAAACTGGCGGGCTGTATGTTCACAAATCTCAGGTGATGGCAGGATCGGCTTGGTGCTAGTACCTAGCACATTGACTTGGATCTCGCATGCCTTATTCAGGTTGTACATATAGTAAAGTGCTTCTGCAACGGTTCGACCCACAGTTAAAAGCCCGTGGTTCCGCAGGATTAAACAGTTCTTCTGTCCTAGGGATGCAACCAGGCGATCGCGCTCATCAAGGTCGAGTGAGATCCCCTCATAGTCATGGTAGGCAACACGATTATAGAACTCCATGGAAGCTTGGTTAAGTGGCAACAGACCCTCTTCCATCGCAGCAACCGCCATGCCACTTACAGTATGGGTGTGGGCGATCGCATGAGCATCAGGACAACCTAAATGAATGGCGCTATGGATGGTGAATCCTGCCTGATTTACTTCAGCGTCTGTAGCATCGATTTTGTTACCATTGACATCAACTCGCACTAGATCTGATGCACGGATTTCATCGAACAGCATACCATAGGGATTGATTAGGAATATAGCTGGTTCGGACTGAATGCGTACTGAAATATGGCTATGGATCGTCTCCGTCATCCCGTAGTAGTGAACCAAGCGGTAAGCAGCAGCAAGGTCTTCGCGCAAGTTTTGTTCATCCTGGGAGTAGGACTTGGCTATCGGATTCCTGATGTTAGAGCTTGTTATCTGTACACTCATACTTCCATGTCTTTTGCTTTGTGATCACATCGGTATTCAAAGGAAACAGGACTGCTGTACTACTGGGCTGGGTACAGCAGATGTTTGAAGGAATGAAAATTCAGGCATTCCTTACTTTGGTAAAAAATAGAAACCGATTAACACTGGCTACCATTAAACGAGATCAGCCAGATCTCCTCAGGAAAGTAATAGACGGAGTTTCTGAGCAATGAGTTTAGATATCGTTCCATCTCCGGATGAGAGAGCAAATCTTCCAAGGTAATATTTTTTGATTCAGATAACTGCTCTGCTTCCTTATCCTTGTTAAAGCAGTTAACTGTTGCCTCATTCTTGATGTAATGCTCTAAGGCTGCGTAGTCATCAGCTTTTATGGGCTCTTCATAGAATATCCTATGGACTTGATGCTGAATCCCACATTCACCCAAACTCTCGATCACATCTTCCGCAGAGGTAAATCCTTCGCCTTTTCCATCTTTAAAAATTTGCAGGTATTGCTCGTAGAAATCCACGTAGAAAGATTTACGAGTAGCCAAACCAATAAATCCAACTCCCGTATCATTCAGCAAACTAGCACACTTTTTCAACACAGGTTTCAAGTCTTGGCGTGGAATCATATAAAAGCCGTGCATCGACCACAACAGGTCGTAAGCATTACTTTCCAGCTTTGCTCCTTGAATTGTATTAACATATTGGTTACCTCGCTGGAAAAGAAGAGGAATTTTTTTACTCGCTTGAGACAGTGAACTCCCACAAGGGTCTAAGCAATCGTAGACAACATTATCAATTCCTTGATCAAGTTGGATATAGTGACTAAAAGCTTCCAACCAGCGCCCTGTGCCACAGGCAACATCCAGTAATCTGAGATCAGACGAAGATTTTCCTCGTTGATATTGTGATAAGAAAGTACCCGACCAGTCGAAACGCTGCGCCAACTGCCAATAATCAATTACTGGATCTTGGTCTTCTGGACTTCTTTGTTGAACAGTAACACTGGGAGCTGGCAATACAAAAACCCCAATCGGTTCATTTATAAATGCTTTTCCACTGTCCTCAATCTCAGCCAACCTCCAAAATCCCTGGAGAATCTTGAAAAATTTGGCTTCCTGAAGCTGGCGCAAATCGCATTCCATACAAAATGACATAATTTTGACGCCATTTTCCAAGCCTTGGAGGCATTCCGTCACATCCAGGCGAGCATGGACATGGTGATACTGATGCTGATGAGATTGAGTATCCAGTAAATTTCTAATGTCCTGTGCTGTGAACATCTCATTTTGGTTACCTTTTGCTTCCAGCATATGCTCGCGCTGGATTTGAGGGATACCTGTAGCTGTTTGGTGGACAATTACCACCTGTCCGCCTTCCTTGGTTTGAGTTAGGGCGCTCTGAATTGCTTGGTAAGGCTCGTCAAAGTAGTATAAAACGTGGGTCAACAGAACCAAATCGTACTTCTGTTGGCTTTCAAACTTACCGGGTTCAAAATAGTCATCACGCACCGACACCTCTACATTTTCGCCTAAAGATGCCTGGTCGAGCCGTTCTAGAAAGCGTCCGCGATGGATCGGATTCGGTTCAAGTGCTACATAGTTTAACTGCTTCCACCGTGGATTAAGCCTGGGAATCAGGCTCTGTATGATTTCAAGATCAATATCACCTTCGCCACTGCCAATACTGAGTACCGATAAGGTATCGTCTTGGTGTGAGGGTGAATAACTTCCCTCCAGTAATACTGTTACATTATTGCGGAACCACTCAATGGCAGCAACTGTCATCGTCGAAGCTGCCTTGCGTAACTCATAACTCTCGGCGTAAAACTTATCATCCAGTGGCGGAGCGACAAATTTTTGATGGTGTGGCGAGTGACGCTCACTTGCCGAGGATGTAGGGTTTTCGAGAGATTTATACTGGATTTTCATTGAAAAAAATTATGTGAGGATTAAGACCAAATCAGTCAAAATCACAGAACAACTCTAAGCTATTCTACAATCAGATTTTATTATTTCAAGATTTGGCAACAAAAGTCAAGGGTGTCTGAAATGACGTCAACTTTCAGCCGTCAGCTGTCAGTAAATCATTTATCAATGATTTACTTTATTACAAAAATTAACTGTATTTTATTGATATAATGCTTAATTTGATGGTAAATTTAAACTTTGTTAAATTTAGTTAAATTTTGCAACCAAGAAGGGAGTCAGCAGTGAGGGGAAGGGAAGCTGAGCGCTATTAATAGTTACGAGGCTCCTCCCGGAATGCAGTCAAAGCAGCTGCAGAGGCTTCACTCAGTGTCAGCATAAAGTGGATAATAAAGACAGTCCCCTAGTTGCCTACTAGGGGACATCAGCAAAATATATCTATAATAGAAATTTAACCCATGAGCGAGACACCCATAACAATTACTTACTCCTTAGAGGAAGTCTTAAAAGACATAAACGGGAAGCTAGACAGCCTTCAAAAAGATGTCAATAAGATAAACGAAAGACTAATAAAAGTAGAGACACAAGTAGACGCGACCGCAACGGATATCAAAGAATTAAAAGGTTCAACCAAGGCACAAATTTGGACATTGATCGGCATTTTGTTCACAGCAGTTGGCGCTTTTCTGGTAGCTGTTGGTCGTGTTGTTATTTCAGGTAAACCCTAATCTATTCTCAAAGGATAGATTGGAGCCAGCAGAGGTTACAGCGTTGCTTAATAATGGAATGATTTTAAGAGTGAGGTGGAATAGGCATCTTGCCTGTCCGGCGTACTTTTGGGGCGGGCAGGATGCCCACTCTACTCCTATTCATTCAAAGACTGACGCAACGCCGAGGTTACAGATTTAGATTACGCGATCGCATTTGCCAAAAAACCACTATGCTAGCAGCAGATTGATTACCCTTGCCTTGCCATGACGCCAGAATCTGACCCGTTCACTGAACCCCGTAAAGTCGTGGAAGATACCAATGGGATTGACCTTTGGTCACGCTTTCGGCAGAGCCGACGCTGCGCGAACGCGATCGCTAAATTCTTCCAATTTGATCAACACCAAGCCAAACTTAGTACCGAGATTCTGGCGGGAGTAACCACCTTTGTCACCATGGCATACATTCTGGTGGTCAATCCCGATATTTTGTCTAATGCCATTTTCCTCCAACAACCCAAGGATTTGTTTGGGGAACTAGTGATTGCCACGGGTATTTCAGCTGCTTTGGCAACCCTAGTGATGGGACTCTATGCCAAATATCCATTTGCCCTAGCACCAGGCATGGGTCTCAATGCCTACTTTACCTTTTCAGTAGTGTTGGGTTTAGGCATCGATTGGCGGGTTGCTCTGGCTGCTGTTTTGATTGAAGGACTAATTTTTATAGTGCTGACGGTGACTGGGGTTCGCCGTAAAATTGTGACTGGAATTCCCGAATGTATTAAACAAGCCACCACCACAGGCATTGGTTTATTTATTGCTTATATTGGTCTCAATAGTTCAGGTATCATTGCTCAGTCTCAGGCAACTACCACTACCTTGGGAGAGTTGACTCAGCCAGCCACATTAGTCACCATTGTCGGGATTCTAATTACCTCAGCCTTGATCGCTCGACGCATTACCGGAGCACTGCTGTGGGGTATTATTGCCACCGCATTACTGGCATGGATTTTGGGTATAGCCCCTTGGCCACAAGGAATTGTTGCCTTACCCCAGTGGCCAGGAGATTTACTGGGTCAGGCATTTGTAGGTCTGTCACAGGTAGTTCAGACCAATATCTGGGAACTACTGAGTATCCTATTTGTGCTACTGTTTGTGGATCTGTTTGATACCGTTGGTACCCTAACTGGACTGGGAGTCAAAGCCGGTTATCTCAATCAAAAGGGGCAATTTACCCATGGGTCCCGAGCCTTTATGGCAGATGCAATCGGTACTACTGCTGGGGCAATCTTCGGCACCTCTACCGTAACCACCTATATTGAGTCCGCATCAGGACTATTGGAAGGGGGACGCACTGGCTTGACTGCCGTTGTTACTGCCATTTTATTTGCCTTATCCATAGTTTTCATTCCCTTTCTATCTGCCATTCCCAGCTTCGCCACAGCACCAGCCTTAGTCATGGTTGGAGTGTTGATGATCCCAAGTGTTAGAAAAATCCATTGGGACGATCCAGCCGAGTCAATTCCCTCATTTCTCACCATCTTGATCATGCCTTTAAGTTATTCGATTGCTGATGGCTTAGCTGTCGGTTTAATTACCTTTCCTCTGTTGAAGGCTTTTCAGGGTAAAGTTCACGAAACGACTATTACCATGTGGATTTTAGCAACAGTATTTATCTTAAAGTTTGCCTTAGTAGGAGCTTGACAATCTCTTTTTATATACCATTTTCATTTGACAAGCCATGCCCGATTCCCGATTCCCGATTCCCGATTCCCTACTCCCGATTCCCGATTCCCTACTCCCGATTCCCGATTCCCTACTCCCTACTCCCTACTCCCTGTTCCCTTTGCTATTTAGAGAGTGTCAAACAAATCAGGACGGCGTTCTTTGGTTCTCTGAATTTGCTGCTCTTTACGCCAACGGTCAATTTCCCCATGATGTCCTGATAACAGAACCTCTGGAACCTTCCATCCCCGAAACTCAGCAGGTCTGGTGTACTGAGGATAGTCCAGTAACCCGGCTTCAAAGCTTTCTAATTTAAGGGATTCGGCTTTGCCTACTGTTCCTGGTAGCAACCGGGTGACACCGTTAATCATGGCTAGGGCAGGGATTTCTCCACAGGTTAAGACAAAATCCCCCAGTGATACCTCTCGGGTGACTAAGTGTAATACCCGCTCATCCACACCTTCGTAGTGTCCACAAATTATCACCAGCTGATCATAACCTGTGGCCAATTCTTTGAACAATTGCTGTTTCATGGGTTGCCCCTGGGGAGTCATTAAGATGACATCACGCTGTGGTAAAATGGGTAAAGACTCTACAGCCGCAAAAATCGGCTCTGGTTTCATCAACATTCCTACGCCACCACCGTAGGGTTCATCATCAACTCGTCGATGCTTGTCAGTAGCAAAGTCTCGGGGGTTGATCAGATGCACTTCGGCTATTTGTTTGAGGAGTGCCTTACCAAGCAGCCCTGAACTCAGGGGAGAGGTGAAGAAATCCGGAAACAGAGTGATAATGTCAAATCGCACAAGGAGTTAAGGGGGGTTTGGGGTCTGGAGCTAAGAATCCTGTCAGAAGAGGGTAACATACATAATCAGTGATTATGCATAAATGGTAAGGCTATAATGCGTGAATATCATTAAAAAATCACGGATTCAACGGAAAAATTGCTATAATGTGGCATTTTAACTAAAAAGCACTACTCAAAAGTATTCAACTCACCTCATGCCCATTACTAATATAATGCAGCAGTTAGAATCTCAATTGCAAATAATGAGGATGCCTAAGTCCACTCAACCAGCTATTTTGGTAATCGGCGGCGCTGAAGATAAAGTTCACGGACGAGAGATCCTGCAAACTTTTTTTCGGCGTGCTGGAGGAACTAATGCTCGCCTTGCCATTATCCCTTCAGCCTCCAGAGAACCAAGCGTGATTGGCAGTCGCTATCAACGCATCTTTCAAGACATGGGAGCCGAGGAAATTCGGTTGCTAGATATACGCGATCGCTATCAAGCAGAAAACCAAGACTTACTAGAGTACTTGGAAATCTGTACCGGGGTATTCATGACTGGAGGTGACCAACTACGCTTGTGCGGGCTACTAGCCGATACCCCCTTAATGGAAAAAGTTCGGCAGCGGGTTCATCAGAGCGAGATTACCATAGCTGGGACAAGTGCTGGGGCTGCAGTTATGGGTCATCACATGATTGCTGGTGGTGGTAGTGGTGAGTTTCCTAATCGTTCTTTGGTGGATATAACCATGGGCTTAGGAATCATTCCAGAGGTGATTGTCGATCAACATTTCCACCATCGGAATCGTATGGCACGCCTGATCAGTGCTATTTCGGAACATCCGGAGCGATTGGCCATCGGAATCGATGAAGATACCTGTGCTTTGTTTGAAAAAAATGGTTGGTTAGAAGTGATGGGTAAAGGCACTGTCACAATTATTGATCCCAAGGAAATGTCTTACACCAACCAGCCTAAGATTGGTCATAACGACCCGATCAGTATCCACAATCTGCGAGTGCATGTTCTGTGTCATGGCGATCGCTACCACTTTCACAAGCGTTCGTTATTCGCAGTAGAAAGCTAAACCTTACCTCCTGGACAACAAGCGCAATAACCAGCCCACACTTTTGAGTATGGCTTTACCTGCCCTGTGCCAAGGGATGCAGCGCCTTAATCAGGGGTTTTCCTCATGACTGTAGTTGGGGGAACTCATCTGAGGACTTGCTGGGTGCAATGGATAATTATGGAGAATTTTGAAAAAACTGTTCTGTGTGAACAGTTTTTTTTATCTCCAAGGTTGATAATAATAAGATTATCCCAAATCTAATCACCAGCCTACCGGATCCCCTGATTCCCGGATTGGAGCTAGACTTTTCAAGCGTGCCAATCGTCTCATAATGTGCCAAAGTAGGCGATAAAGGCGAATTTTATTTGATGAATTGCGTCTTTAGGCTTCCTTGCACATTCAGCGAGCATCACCACCGAAGTTTCAGTTGATATGAGAATTCTGAGAATCCAGACTTTACGTGGCCCTAATTATTGGAGTATTGGACATCACAAACTTATTGTCATGCGTCTCGATTTAGAGGAATTGGCAAATACCCCCTCCAACGAGATTCCTGGCTTCTATAAGGGACTAAAGACTGTCCTACCCAGTCTGGAAGAGCATTTCTGTTCCCCTGGTGTCCGGGGGGGATTCCTTGCTCGGGTTGCCAGAGGCACCATGATGGGGCACATCATTGAACACGTTGCCCTAGAACTACAAGATCTGGCAGGCATGGGGGTTGGATTTGGTCGCACTAGGGAAACAGCGACACCAGGAGTCTACCAGGTCATATTTGAGTACATTGATGAGCAGGTGGGTCGTTATGCCGCTAGGGCAGCTGTGCGGCTGTGTCGTAGCATCATTGATAAGCAAACCTATCCCCAAAGTGAATTAGAACAAGACCTGAAAGATTTACAAGAACTGGCTAATAATTCAGCTTTAGGACCAAGCACTCAATCCCTGGTTAAGGAAGCCGAAGCCAGAGAAATTCCCTGGATGCAGCTGAGCGCGAGAGCGATGATTCAACTGGGCTACGGTGTCCACCAAAAGCGGATTCAAGCCACATTGAGTGATTATTCAGGGATTTTAGGGGTTGAGTTGGCTTGTGATAAAGAAGGTACCAAACAAATCCTGAGGGATGCTGGTGTACCGGTTCCCCGGGGGACAACGATTCGATTCCTAGATGAGTTGGAAGGGGCAATTGAGTATGTAGGTGGCTACCCGATTGTGATTAAACCCCTGAATGGGAATCATGGACGAGGCATTACCCTCGATATTAATAGCTGGGAAGAGGCGCAGACTGCCTATAAGACCGCCAAAGAAGTCTCCCGCTCTGTGATTGTGGAGCGCTATTATAAAGGTTTTGACCACCGGATTCTTGTGGTCAATGGCAAGGTAGTAGCGGTAGCAGAGCGTATCCCTGCCCATGTGGTGGGGAATGGTAGGTCTACGATTGAGGAACTGATTGAGCAAACTAACCTTGATCCCCATCGCGGTGAGGGACACGACAATCTCTTGACTAAAATTGTGTTAGACGCTACCAGTGACAGTGTATTGAAGAAGCAAGGGTACAGATTGGACAGTATACCCAGAAAGGGGGAAGTTTGTTACTTGCGGGAAACTGCCAATCTCAGCACTGGGGGTATTGCTGTAGACCACACCGATAACATCCATCCAGAAACTATCTGGCTGGCACAGCGGGTTGCCAAAATTATTGGTCTGGATATTGCTGGAATTGATATTGTCACCTCCGATATCACTAAGCCTTTACGGGAAGCTGATGGGGTGGTGGTTGAGGTGAATGCTGCCCCTGGCTTTAGGATGCATGTTTGTCCTAGTCAAGGTCAGCCCCGGAATGTGGCAGCACCAGTCCTAGATATGCTCTTCCCAAATGGGCAACCTAACCGTATTCCCATCATCGCGATTACAGGTACCAATGGGAAAACCACGACAACCCGCTTAATTGCCCATATCTATCGCCAAACTGGACAGGTTGTGGGCTATACCACTACAGATGGCATCTACATTGATGAATATATGGTGGAAAAAGGTGATACCACTGGACCCCAAAGTGCTCAGGTAATTCTCAGAGACCCTACAGTTGAGGTGGCAGTCCTCGAAACTGCCCGGGGCGGTATCCTGCGTTCTGGCTTGGCCTTTGACAAATGTGATATTGGGGTGGTTTTAAATGTCTCCGCTGACCACTTGGGAATTGGAGACATCGACACCATTGAACAGATGGCCAAGGTGAAGAGTGTTGTGGCGGAAGTGGTGAGTCCGAAGGGCTATGCTATCCTCAATGCTGATGACCCCCTAGTCAGAGCAATGGCAGAAAAGGTAAAGGGTCAAGTGGCTTATTTCTCGATGAACTCAGAGAATGAGTTGGTCAAAAATCACACTAGTGGTGGTGGTCTGGCGGCGGTTTACGAAAATGGTTATTTATCTATCATCAAAGGGGATTGGACCCTGCGGATTGAGCAGGCAGTTAATGTGCCAGTGACAATTGGGGGACGGGCACCTTTTATGATTGCTAATGCTCTAGCTGCGAGTCTCGCTGCCTTTGCTCAAGGAGTCTCGATTGAGGCCATTCGAAAGGCATTGACCACATTTCGGGCTTCTGTAGACCAGACACCCGGACGAATGAATTTGTTCAATCTTGGCAGTTATCATGCTCTAGTGGATTATGCCCACAATGCAGCTAGTTACGAGGCATTGGGTAGTTTTGTGCGCAACTGGCCGGGAGAGCGCTTTGGGGTTGTGGGTGGTCCTGGGGATCGCCGGGATGAAGACTTTATTGAATTAGGACGACTCTCAGCAAAAATCTTTGACAGGATTATTATCAAAGAAGATGATGACTTAAGAGGACGTCCCAGTGGTGATGCAGCTGAGTTAATTCGTAAGGGCATACGAGAGGAAAATCGCGAGTCCAACTATGAGATTATCCTCAACGAAACAGAGGCAATTGATAGGGGTTTGGATAAAGTGGCTGATGGTGGTTTAGTGGTGATTCTGCCAGAAAGTGTCAGTCGTGCGATCAAACTCATTGAGGCTCGTCATCCCTTGCCGGATAATGGCCTTAAGGCAACCAGTGCTGACACCGAAGATGAGTTGAAGCCATCGGTGGTCAATTAAGTTGCGGTTGGTATTGGTTGAATGGTATTGGTTGAATGTTTAAAGTTGAAGGTTAAAGGTTGAAGGTTAAAGGTTGAAGGTTATTGGCCTTGCCTTAGGGTAGGTTGAAGGATGACGGTTGTTTGCGATCGCATTGAGGTGCTGGGCTACAGAAGATTGAGTGAAGGTGATCCCTAGATGGGATTAGCCCAAAGTATAAAACGCGATGTTCCTTCAGAACATCGCGTTTTATACAGCCATGGGATCGAACCTTGATGTGGGTGGTATGACTTCTTTAACAGCAAATGGCTACTAGTGGTTAATTTGTGTTCTCTACCATTTCTAGTGGAGATGTCAATATATTATAGCGTTTCTCAATTGGGTCAGGTACTTCGTCCTAGGTTTCACAGAGTAGTGAGTAGGGAGTAGGGAATGGCCCATGGAAAAATTGAATGTACCTCATAACTATGAGAAACGCTATAGATTACATCCATTGTGCAAAAATGGATAAAATATGCATATTTTATCTCATCTTTATCAAAGCTTTATATAGTTAAAGGTTTAGTGAGTTTTCCGTGAAATTTATAAATTTTCTCTGAGTTAGATATAAAATTTGATTGGATATAAGTAAGCCATCAATACCAAAAGTTTATAAAACTCCTAACTAATTACTTAAATCCAGCTTCAAACTATCTGTCTTCGATAGGTCAGTTCATGGTTCTCGCGTGAGTCTTGGGGTCTAGATGGGCTAATTAATTGACTTGATATGCTTGATTTTTAGATGAACTGACCGGTTAATGAATAAACCAATAACCAATAAAATTACGATTTACTAGCTTTGACTAATAAGGTTTTTACTCGCTACTAACAGAGGCATTTTTGTGATTTTTTTTGGAATCTGTAACTGTCAACATATTGAAAGTTTACTGCATAACTTTTGGTGTTTGGCCTGATCAGTCTATAGATACTTCCTGCATCAGCTATCAGCACTCAGCCTTCAGCTAATGCACTAATTGCTTAATGCTTACCACTAGGGTAGTCATGGCAGTTAGTAATCGGTTGCTCAGAAATACACAAGTTCTACTTAATTCAAACGTTAGAGGTAATAGCAATGACTGGGTTAAAATCTACTAATTACGGTTTAGACTACGACGAGCAACTTGACTCTGGATTATATTTAGTAACTCCTCGTGATGACGATTATTCAGAAGGAAATCTTGGTTATGATACTCTGACCGGATGGCGTAATGATGTTTTAGTACGAGTAGACTCTGATTACTTCAATGGTGGAGCAAGAGACTATAAACGGTTAACTATTGACGGTGACTACAAAATTTTTGTTGAGGGTAACAGTTCGGAAACACTTAGCAATGTTTTGCCAGAAGACATAGAGGATGTTGTTGATGTTCAAGTTAATACCTTAGATCCAGCCACAGAGCAAGAAAATGGATTATCAAATTTAGCATCAGCAGCAGAGTCAACTTCTGAAGAATTAGAATTGTTAGGACAAGAGGATACAAACACCACTCTAACCGTAGAGGATCAGCAAATTGGAATACAGCTATCAGCAGGAACTAATCCAAATCCTTCATTAAATGGAGTTTTCGGTGATGATGACAGAACTAGGGTAACAAATACGACCAGCAATCCTTGGACTAAAGTAGGTTTGATCACAGCTAGGTTTGGGGATGAGTGGTTTGGTTCATCTGGGGTGATGATTGGTCCTCACCATTTTCTAACCTCAGCTCATGGTATCTTCAACAGCACTCGTTCTGACTCTGCAGGAAATGGTGGCTATGCAGACGAAATATCCATATATCTCGGTCAAGATGGTCAAGAAAAATATTATGGTCAAGTGGGTGTAACCTCTTTTCATACGGTGAACGGTTATACAGCAGATAATGATGGTGATGGAATTATTGCTGATGCTGACGATGATGAAAATCACTGGAATTATGATTGGGCGGTCTTAACCCTCGATCGCAATATTGGTAATTACACTGGTTGGATGGGATGGCAATGGAATTCGGATCTTAGTTGGTATAACGACTTAAATGTCAATATAACTGGGTATCCTAAAAACACAATCAACAGTGAGGGAATTGTTGAAAATAATTGGCAAGGTAGTTTTGCTGGAATAGATCATTCTGCGGAAATGTATACAATTTCTGGTACTATTAATTCTGCTAATAACTATCAGATTAAACACCATCTTGATGCTACTGGAGGCAATAGTGGTGGTCCAGTATGGCGTTCTGAAGGTAGCTCAGAATATGTTATTGGTCTGACAAGAGCCATTGTTTCTGATCGGAATGAAGCTATTCGCTTACAGAAATACATGACCGATTTGATAGAGGATTGGAAGACAAACGATCCTAATCCAGTAGATAAACCTGATCTTGTGGATTATGATCAATGGTTTGGTACTGACTTTGAATACCTTTCATCTAACTCGATTAAACCAGGAGATAACTTAACTGCACGTTTTGTAACTCGTAACAACGGTACAGCAGCATCAGGAAACTTCGAAGTCAATTTCTATGCATCTACAGACAATGACGTTACTAACTCCAGCGGTTCTCACTGGTTCCTTGGTAGCGATACAATAAGCTCCTTAGATCCTTTCAATTGGGATTACGCAACATGGAGTGGTTCTTTTCCTAACCTCAACCCTGGTTCCTACTACATCATTGGGTTTATTGATCCTAGCACGTCTATTGATGAGTTTGATGACAGCGCTGCTAGCAATCAAGTGGTCTTTGACTCAATACTTCAAGTTCAATCTTTATTTTAGTAAGCATTCAGCTAATGCGCTACGCGCACGCTACGCGAACAGCTATCAGCTAATGGGTAGGTCCCAGGGTCGTTCGCACAGCGTGGCCAAACGCGCCCCGCGTGGCCTTTTGGCCAAGGCCAAAGCCTGTGCCACAAAGCTGACCGCTGACTGCTGACCACTGACCGCTGACTACTTAAATATCAGCTTTTCAAGGCAGCCAATCTTGATCTAATAATTGTTCGAGAGCATAGGGACAGTCTTCAGGAAATTGAATCATCATAGCGGTTTTTTTTCTGACATATTTTAAGGCTTTTTTATAAACTTTGGCTTGATTTTCTTGTAAATGATTGCGGAGGTTTTGAGTTAAATACTCCTCAAGTTGGGTTCTAAAGCTCATAATTTCCGCTTGCCAATGGTTCGCGTTATAGTCATATTGCTCTTGCCAATAGTTCAGGAGTAATAAATGTCGGATAATTTGTTCTAAAAAACTTTCAACTGTTAATTTATCTCGACGACTCAATCCTTCTAATTCCTCAATTAAATGCTCTATGTCGAGATTTCCTAGTCGTTTTTCTTTTAGGAGTTTCAGAGTTTCTAATAACCATTTTTCATTATCAACATCATACAGAGAATATAGATCACTTGTTTTAGTCATAGCTGTTCTCAAGCTAGTAAGGAGTTTTTGGGTTTTAGGGAACAGGGAACAGGGAACAGGGAGCAGGGAGCAGGGAGCAGGGAGCAGGGAGCAGGGAGCAGGGAGCAGTAAAGTCAAAAGAGGGAAGAAGTAAAAAAATATTTGTACCTCATTAGGCTAAAAACAGCTATACTTATTTTGTTACCTTCCATTAGCGTCTTTAGATTGTCCAATTAGAGGATATCTGAAAAGTTTTTTGATACTGAATTTTGCCCCCCTAGCCCCCCAACTTTGGGGGAAGAGTCAATTTGCTTCTAAAAGTCCCCCGACCGAGGGATTGCTCGCTCGGGGGACCAACGGGGGCTTGGATGTAGCAAATGAGACTTCTCAGACAACCTCTTAGATTATCGATGTAGCTATCCCAAGACATTTTCTTGAGTTTCCTTGAAAATTTTACTTCTTAGGAAATTATACAATATTTTAACTTCCCATCCTGGGAGGGGTTAGGGGTGGGTTACTATTATAAATGAACTGCTCCCTGCTCCCGATTCCCGATTCCCGATTCCCGATTCCCGATTCCCGATTCCCGATTCCCGATTCCCGATTCCATTTAACTTTCATACATTTCTAACGGCAATCCATCTGGGTCTTGAAAAAACGTAAATCGCTTCCCAGTATGCTCATCAATTCTAATCCTTTCTACATCCACACCCTTGGATTTGAGATAATTCACCGACGCTTGAATATCATCTACTTGAAATGCTAAATGTCTCAATCCGCAAGCTTCAGGACGACTAACTCGTTCAGGAGGATTAGGAAAGGAAAATAACTCAATCCTATCCCCATCACCCACTTGTAAATCCAATTTATAAGAATTTCTAGCAGCTCGGAAGGTTTCTTCAATAATCGAAAACCCTAAAATATCCACATAAAACTGTTTCGATTTTTCATAATATGAGCAAATAATCGCTACATGGTGAAATCCTTTAGTCTTCATAAAAATAATCGGAAATTAAGTAAGAGATGAATAATTTTAAATCAAGAAAGCTCATCCCCCATAGTATAGAACCAGATTCAACCAACTTTTGAGGATTTTGCTAGACTGGCAGATATAAAACCCATCATCAAAAGGATATATATCCAAAGGATAAGGAAATTATATATGCCCCCAACCCTACTTCTATCCAAAGAACTACCTACTCTGGAATACCAATCCACATCCTCAAGCTTTGATGAAAGCTGGAGAGCTCCCCTTTCCACCCTCCTGGGATTAGGACGAGCAGCTGGTGCTGATTTCATTGAGTTTTTCCTAGAACGGGTCAACTACATCAGCTGTCTTGCTGAAGATGATGCCATTACTAGCATTTCTCCCCGCCTTTCCTCTGGTGCTGGTATCCGAGTGTTTCGGGGTAAGTCAGATTGCTATGTTAGCACTAATGACCTATCCTTTTCGGGGCTAAAAGCGGCTTTGGAGAAAGCCCTGTCTATTCAAGGGCTGGAATTACCTACCCCTAATGCCTTTATCCCAGAAACTAACCTGGAACTGTTGCGGGATTACGCTACTGCTAAAGGCAAAGACACTTGGCTATCCGGTTGCAGTTCCATGGCAGAAATGGGAGAAGTACTCCTGGATGCCAATGGGGCACTCCAGCGCAAGGCTAGCCATGTCCAATCCCGACGGGCTATTTATTTCCGGGATTGGCAGGAAGTTCTGGTAGCAGCTAGTGATGGCACCTTTGCCAGAGATATTCGTTTAACTCAGTCTGTGGGATATAACCTACTATGTGCTGATGGCGACCATCGCTCTTCGATTGGCAAGCGTGCTGGTAGTACCGGTAACCCAGAGTTTCTAAGAGCCTGGGATTATAATGGTACTGCTGAGGAAGTTGCTGAATCTGCTGGTAAGATGCTCTATGCGGATTACGTAGAGTCTGGAACTTACCCGATTATCATGGCCAATTCCTTTGGTGGGGTAATTTTCCATGAAGCCTGTGGACATCTGTTGGAAACGACCCAGATTGAGCGGAAAACTACTCCGTTTGCTGACAAAAAAGGCGAGAAGATTGCTAACGAAAGCCTTACTGCCTGGGATGAAGGGTTATCTGACAATGCCTTTGGAACCATTGATATGGATGATGAGGGCATGCCAGCCCAAAGAACTCTGTTGATAGAAAATGGCATACTGAAGAATTTTATCGCCGACCGGGCAGGGTCTCAGCTGACTGGACACCCCAGAACAGGTAGTGGCCGCCGTCAGAATTATGCCTATGCTGCTGCTTCACGGATGCGCAATACCTACATTGCTCCTGGTGATTACGAGGTAGAGGATTTATTTGCGTCTATCGATAAAGGTATTTACTGCAAGCGGATGGGCGGTGGTAGTGTTGGTGCTACTGGGGAATTTAACTTTGGTGTCGATGAAGCCTATTTGATTGAAAATGGCAAAGTCACTAAACCCCTGAAAGGGGCAATTCTGATTGGGGAAGCTAAGGAAATTATGAATAAGATTTCCATGTGTTCCAAAGACTTAGGATTAGCCGCTGGTTTCTGTGGTTCCATTAGCGGCAGTGTTTATGTCACCGTCGGTCAGCCTCATATCAAGGTAGATTCGATTACGGTTGGTGGACGGTAAGTTACCCCAGCAGCCAGGCTTTGGGACTAGTGTTAGACTATCATCTCCGGTTAAAGACTTATCGTAAGCATTCAGCTAATGCGCTACGCGCACGCTGCGCGAACAGTCATCAGCCGTCAGTTAATCAACGGTCGGTAGTAAACCAGCTGGGGGGTGCTGGTACGGCTGGTTGAAAATCCCTGCTCTTTTTACTGATCCGACCCCGTGCAGTTAAAGCGCCTGCTAGCACCTCAAGTAGCGTGCGCGTAGCGCTAATCGCTGTTCGCTGATAGCTGATAGCTGATAGCTTACATCCGAAGCGATTAACCGGATTTGATATCATCGCTCTTTTTTTTGTTAATCCAATATTCACATTCTAAGATAAGATGACCAAGATTAATGAGATAGCTGATTCGGCGATTGCGATCGCAAAACGCCTGGGAATTGAAAAATTCGATATTTATGGCTCTGCAGTGGATGAAGCTGGTGTTCAAGTAGACCAGGGTGAGCCAAAACAGGTTGAGGCATCTAATCGCTCTGGTGTAACTGTACGGGTTTGGAATCAAGACCAGAAAGTAGGCATTACTTCAACTACCGATACCAACCCAACTGGGTTGGAACTAGCCTTAAAAACCGCTTATGAGGCGAGTAGTTTTGGGGTGAAGGAAAACGCCCCAGACTTTAGCCCTGAGTCAACAGTATCGATTCCAGAGATTCCCAATAATCAAGTGCCTCAACAGCCAGTATCTAAATTAGTAGAAACCCTACTGGATTCAGAGAAAAAGTTACTGGACGCTCACTCAGCTATTGCCGGAGTTCCTTACAATGGACTATCTCAACGGGATGTTGAGCGCTTTTATCTCAATAGTGATGGGGCATTGCGCCAGCAAGCTAGCTCCTCGGCTTCCATTTATCTTTATACCAAAACTGAGGAAGAAGGGAAAAAGCCCCGTAGTGCTGGTGCCTATAAGATTAGTCAAGGTTTGGAAACTCTGGATATTCAGACTTGTCTGCAAGAAGCTGCTGAGAAAACCATCAGTCACTTGAACTATGAGAAAGTTAAGTCCGGAAAATATCGGGTAGTGTTCTCTCCCGAAGCTTTCCTGAGTCTACTGAATGCTTTTTCTAATTTATTTAATGCTCAGAATATTCTAGACAAGCAAAGCCTCTCGACTCCAGAGTCTCTAGGTACTCCAATTGCTTCTCCTTTGCTTTCTGTCTGTGATGATGAGCTACATCCAAAGAATGTGGCACCGGTCTATTTTGATGGAGAAGGAACACCTACTCGTCGAGTACCGATAATTACAGAAGGGGTGTTAAGCAATTTTCTGCACAGTGCTGGCAGCGCCAAACGCCTGAATGCTAAACCAACAGGTCATGCCAATATGGGGGCAAAAGTTACAGTTAGCCCTAATTTCTATCATGTTTTTCCTGGTCAATCTGCTGAACAAGAATACAGCTTGGAGCAAGCCGAAAATGTGATTTGGATTGATGAGGTGAATGCGCTTCATGCGGGAGTTAAAGCACTCGAAGGTTCCTTTTCTCTACCCTTTGATGGTTGGATGGTGAATAAAGGAGAATTAACTAGTATTGATTCCGCAACCGTAGCCGGAGATTTTCGGGAACTGCTGAAATCCATTATTTATGTGGAAAAAGAGCCTGAGTTTACCTCTGGTGGAGTGTGTCCAAAAATCTGGGTTGATGGTTTGTCCATTACTGGGGATTAAGGGTTTAATGTTAAAAGGTTGTTCGCGTAGCGTGGCCGAAAGGCCAAGGTTATTTGGTTGAAGGTTGAAGGTTGAAGGTTGAAGGTTAAGAGGTTGTTCGCGTAGCGTGGCCTTTTGGCCAAGGTTGAAGGTTAAGAGGTTGTTCGCGTAGCGTGGCCTTTTGGCCAAGGTTGAAGGTTGAAGGTTGACGGTTAAGAGGTTGACGGTTGACGGTTGATTGATAAAACTGAAAAATTAGTAACTTTTTTAAGCATTCAGCTGATAGCTGAATGCTTATTTTTTTAGATTAACTCCCCGGCTAACCTGTCGCGCATTTAAATTGGTTATTATATCATGTCAGGATAATTACCCTTAATAAAAATCTCCCTATCTCCCTATCTCCCCATCTCCCCATCTCCCCATCTCCCCATCTCCCCATCTCCCCATCTCCCTATCTCCCCATCTCCCCATCTCCCCATCTCCCCATCTCCCCATCTCCCCATCTCCCCACCCTCTCCTTAATTATGGGTATTCAAGCAGACTTGATATTACCTATTCCCAGATCCGCTGTTCCCTACAGCTTACCACTCTACATATAAAATATTATCCATCCACGGCAGCTTAACAACTCGTATGCTCCAAGGAATTCTATCTAGTAAAATATCGTAAGTTTCACGTTCAACCTGTAGCAGCCAACTACCATCACGAACTCTCACCATACCGTTTCTCTGCAAAAAAGCTGTTCTAAATCCTTCTATTGATGTATTTTTCAAAATAGACCAATTTTGAATCACAGCATATAATAAGTTTTCACATTCTGCTCGTTCTTGTGGGGTGATTTCTAAATTGGTGTCTATAGGTTCTAATAAATCTATACCGCATAGTATTTTATTAAGAGGTAAACTGTGTTCTGGTATTTCTGTTGAGTTATCAACTAAATACTGGAGTAAAAGGGCTGCTCGTTCAGCAGATATGGTATTAATAAAAATCTTATCTTGTACCAATCCTATTTTGACAAAGAAGCGAGTCAGAAATGGCCATAGCAAAATTAATCCTGCATTATAAATATAGATTTCATCAGAGTCACTAAAAGTATTGACAACATCTGGAAATCTGGTTTGATTAGACTTGAGTTCTTGTTGGATGTTGAGTTTAAGAGTTTGAATACTTTTCTGTAGTTGTTTGAAGCGTGTAATCAGGTCTGATGACCTTTGGACTTGGGCAGGATTATTGATTTCATTTAGTAATATTTCTATTTCAGTCTTAAGTTGATTAATTTGCTGTTTATGTTGGGGTAAGATCTGGCTATTGAAATCAAGGTGTTGCAATTCCCTTAATAGGTGTTCCAGTTGTTCCCTTTCTTTAATAAACTGTGTCTCTTGGCTAGGGATTTGGATTCTATCTAAGATTTCTGGAAGTCGGCTTTTAAATCCTTTTCCTTGTCTGACTAGATGCTCTATCTTAGCAACAATATTCTTTAAAAACTCAGGATAGTTAATCCGATTACTAGTGGCAATATGTAATAAATTGTCTTGGACTAATTTGAGTTTATCTAGTTTAGTCTTACTATCTGAAGAGAGGCTGAACAATAGTCCTTGCCATATCTCCAATCTCAATTTGGCTGCCGGAATATTTCTCGTCTGCTCTAGCTGTTCCAAGACAGGTTTGATGTCTGTATTATAGTCGGCAATAAACGGGACTGAATCCCCAGTAAACAATCTGGCTATTTTGAGAAGTATTGAATCGGAAAATTGGTAAATAAGGCGCTGCAATTGCTTGGAATTTTTTAGGCTTTGCTGAACAATATATTTTACCTGATTTGGGGAATTGGTGATCAGGCGATCGCAATATTGTTCTAGTTGTTGTTTACTTAAGTTTTCGGAGAGTATACCTGTTTGAATAAAGTTGCTAAAAATCTCTAGTTGTGAAGCTCTTTCTTCTGCTCTAATCAACTGTGTATCTTGGCTGGGGATTTGGATTCTATCTAAGATTTCTGTCAGTTGACTTTTAAATCCTTTTCCTTCTCTGACTAGATGCTCTATCTTAGCAACAATATTCTTTAAAAACTCAGGATAGTTAATCCGATTACTGCTGGCAATATGTAATAAATTGTCTTCGATTAACTTGAACTTATCTACTTGAGTCTTACTCTCTGAGGAGATACTGAAAAGTATTCCTTGCCATCTCTCCAATCTCAATTTGGCTTCCGGAATATTTCTGGTCTGCTCTAGCTGTTCCAAGACAGGTTTGATGTCTGTATTATAGTCGGCAATAAACGGGACTGAATCCCCAGTCAACAATCCGGCTATTTTGAGAAGTATTGAATCCGAAAATTGGTAAATAAGCCGCTGCAATTGCTTGGAATTTTTTAGGCTTTGCTGAACAATATATTTTACCTGATTTGGGGAATTGGTGATCAGGCGATCGCAATATTGTTCTAGTTGTTGTTTACTTAAGTTTTCGGAGAGTATACCTGTTTGAATAAAGTTGCTAAAAATCTCTAGTTGTGAAGCTCTTTCTTCTGCTCTAATCAACTGTG
>NZ_JAAHHZ010000050.1:39463-47935 GCF_010672005.1 Moorena sp. SIO4A5
GTGATCAGGCGATCGCAATATTGTTCTAGTTGTTGTTTACTTAAGTTTTCGGAGAGTATACCTGTTTGAATAAAGTTGCTAAAAATCTCTAGTTGTGAAGCTCTTTCTTCTGCTCTAATCAACTGTGCATCTTGGCCAGGGATTTGGATTTTATCTAAGATTTCTGGAAGTGTGCTTTTAAATCCTTTTCCTTCTCTGACTAGATGCTCTATCTTGGCAACAAGATTCTTTAAAAACTCAGGATAGTTAATCCGATTACTGGTGGCAATGTGTAATAAATTTTCTTGGATTAACTTGAGCTTATCTACTTGAGTATTACTATTTGAGGAGATACTGAAAAGTATTCCTTGCCATATTTCTAATCGCAATTTGGCTGCCGGAATATTTCTCGTCTGCTCTAGCTGTTCCAAGACAGGTTTGATGTCTGTATTATAGTCGGCAATAAACGGGACTGAATCCCCAGTCAACAATCCGGCTATTTTGAGAAGTATTGAATCCGAAAATTGGTAAATAAGGCGCTGCAATTGCTTGGAATTTTTTAGGCTTTGCTGAACAATATATTTTACCTGATTTGGGGAATTGGTGATCAGGCGATCGCAATAGTCTTCTAGCTCTTGTTTACTTAAGTTTTCTGCCCACCACGGTAGCATACCTGTTTGGATAAAGTAGCTAAAAACCTCTAGTTGTAAAGCTCTTTTACTAGCAATCTCTGATTTGCAAATTTGATCAGATAGTCTTTGATAGCGAGTTGCACTTACAGAGGTAATTTTATTTACTTCTATATTTTCCCCCGTCTCTCCCTCTGTTCTAGCAAGCAGTGGTGAAGACTCACCCAACTCAGTATTAGGTTGTGGCTGTGTTGACAAACTGGAACTTGAGTGGCTAATTTGTTCTTCTAATTGCTGTTGAATTTGTGCTATAATTTTGTCAATCAATTCCTGTTCTAGATTATTGATATCGATATTGCCTAGGTCTATTTCTAGGGTATTAATTCGATGTATTGTATCTAAATCGCTGAACTGATTAAATAAATTATCAATCAGGGGGAGGACTTTATAGCGATATAGTCTACTTACCTCATTTTGCAGTTCAAAAGCACCTTGCTGTGAACTTAAATTAAGTTCTATAATCTGTTTTTTGATAATATGTCGTTGTTGGTTCACTTCCAAAGGCTTTAACAAATAACTTCAAAATCTGTGCCGATAGTCATATATCCTAAAACATTAAATGGTAGAGTTGAAATACTACCATTTACCAAAAATTCGATCAGGTTATTAGTTGAATTTTTATCCATTTTTGTATTTAGCCAGAGCTGGTAGGCATTTTCAAATTTTATCATATTAGGTTTGTCTAACCAGTGGCAATAAGGAGTTATATGGGCGGGTATTTCGGCAATGATAATGTTATAAATTAGCTGTTTAAAGTTTTCTTCTTGAAAGCGAGGCAGCCAATCAGGGAATACAAAACTGATTTGGAAAGAGTAAGGATCTATTGTGTTTGAATCTGTGTTTGAATCTGTGTTTGATTTAAATTCTGAAAAATTCTCGTCTGAGTCGGGGTCGTTACTGCTGCGAGGACGAAGTAAAATATGTTCGACTATATGGAAACCTTCGGTTTCATCCGATTCATTGCAGAGAGCCAAAGTTTTTCGATGGTAAGGAATTCCTAGTAAACTACAAATTCTTTGTTTTAGTCCCGATACGTTTTCTGTATCCCAAACCTGACTGGAATCAGTGTAATTAAAGGCTTTACCCCTCCCGGCGCTAATTTGGGGATAATTTTGTAAGAAACTAATTTTATCATCAATCAGTTTTTCATCCAGAATTGATTCATATAAAAGTAAAGAATAATCTGTGAACTTTTCACAAAACTGTGCCATTAAATGATCCAGGAAACGGTTTATTCTTATCTTATCAATATCATTTTTATCTTCTGGTAAATTTTGCTCAAGGTTTAGGATTTCTGGCGCACCTGGAATGGGATAAAGTTCCTGGTAAAAGTAGGTTTTCTTGTTCTTAGTTTGAAAAGAGAATAAATCTTTAGCATGGTCTAATTGAGCAAAATAGTTAGCTAAAAGTTGGTCAAAAAACATTAAATAAGCTTGTAGCTGCTTGGCTTGAGCCTTGCGTTTGGGAGATGCGGAAGCCGGTAAACCTATTTCTCCAATACCGTAAGTAGCAGGAAAATCATTTTGGATTGATTCATAGTCAGATAATTCTCGGTATTGTCCCACTGGGATGGGGATATCTTTTCTTTGTGTAGTTGATGGTGTTTGGGTATTTTTTTGTTGTAATGATTCCAGATTAGTTTTAGCTTTAGCCAGGTTCGGATTGCACGGAATTTGTCCTTTATAAAAGGTAATGTTACTTGTCAAGCCATCTATATCTTTGAGTTGGGGTGTTAGATTAGGATCTAATGCTAACGCCCATTCTTCTGATTCTGATGACTTGTCGCTTGAAATAGTAATTATTCTAACAGTTTTTATCCCTGGAATATCTAAAATAATCCGAATTATGTCAGAGGTGTGCAGTTGGTTTTTCTTGATAAAACTATCAAGTTTTTCATCGTCAATGAAGCCATGTTCCAGGGGAACACCATCAAAAATAGCTTCAGGAGTTTTGCCTTGCTCCAGTAGTTCTTTTAAGGTAAAAAATTGTAGGTGAGGAGAAATAAAATTATCTAAGTCCAAATATATCTGTGCCATTAATTCATTCACATCAAATCCTTCTTCAATCTCAATCTCGGCTTTGTTGATGGTGATTTCTTCAATGGGTAAAATTTCGACTGAAGCAAAATCTTCACACAAATTTCGATGCTGATTAAGTTTAGATTTTACTTTTTCGATGAGACTCGCTTCGTCAGAGACATTTTTTTCTTTTTCGATTAGTACCCGATAAATTCCATTTAAGTTGACTTGCTTAGTGCGTTTAGAAGCTTCAAAAGTTAAGGTATGAAGAAGCGAATCGTAATAAATTGGGGGTTGTGAATTCTTAATGGGTTTAACCCATGCATTTTTAACACCATCAATGTCGATTAGCAGTTTGCGATAATCATTAATTGTGAGGGGATTAACGGTGAGGATTTCTCTGGCTGTGAAAAACTGTTTCCTGTTTTCTCCAGTTTTTTCTCCAGGAGCAGGCGCAAGCAAGTCTTTCATCTCGAAGTCAAGGCGATAGCTTAAATCCGTGATGGCATAGCAAAGTTGTTCTAGGATAGTAATACCGGGATCGTGGGTATTGTAGTCTGTCCACAGTTTCCCCCCTAGGCGTTCGATGTGCTTGATTCCTTCTTGTCGCAATAAAGCGAAATTCATGCCAGGATGTTCTGGGGGGGCGTTGGAGATGGTAAGGTTTTCAGTCATGATAGTAGCTTCTTACAGAAGTTGGGGACAGGGAACAGGGAATTCGTGCCCATTTGAAGACCGCTATATCAGGTACAATGGAGCGTGTACCTATGATGCTCGTTGAGCAGCTTCCCGCAGGGTAGCTACAGCGCAATAATGGGAAGGCATAAGCCATTTTTTTGCTTTCTGGGTTTTTGTTGATGCTATTGCACAGCCTGAGCTGCAATCGACTATGCTTTCCTATCAGATAGAGCGTGAGCCTTCTTGGGACATTAAAGGTAAATCCGGTCGCCTAAGGGGTTTGGAAATAATTTTTCTGTTGCTTGCCGTTTGTCGTTTCCGTAAGTCATCACAGATGGCTTTCAAATCGTAATTGAAAGTTCTAGCGTGTTCCTCTCGAATTCTGTAGATCTCTTCTAGAATTTCATCTCTCCACATTTTTATTCTCCCATTAATCAAATAGTGGATAACTCCTATTATACTGGTTTCAATGTAGACGGTTTCGCTCACAGAAATCTCTAAAATCTCTTCATCCCTCATCCTACAGCATTTAATCCTTGTTCTGAGGGTGTGTTGCTAAAGCCTCCGTTTCTAATCCTTGCAAATTGTCTGATTTCGAGGTAGCACCATTATGTTTAGCTAGCTCTTCTTCCAATACCTGAATTGCTCCTTGGATGCGGAGTAAGGTTTCACGGACATTGGCTTGTTTGGCTTCTAAATCGGCGAGTACTTTTTGTCCTGATTCAAATTCGGCTTTTAGTTGGGTTAGGCGTTTTTCTAGTTGTTCTTTCATGTTCCTTGTTGAGGATGATCGGTTACAATACAGCAGTTTTTAATTGGGTGAGGTGCAAATTATTGGGTTTTAGGGAGTAGGGAGTAGGGAATAAAGAAGAGGGAAAAAATCCTCTGTACTTCGTTACTATTAAAACCGCTATAGTATATTATAGCGTTTCTCGCAGTTATGAGGTACAGTCTTCTTTGACGTTGATTCCCTATCTTGATGCAGCGCATCCCTCTTCCCTATTCCCTCTTCTGTCTTCCCTGTTCCCTGTTCCCTGTTCCCTGTTCCCTACAATCCATAAATTGTATATCTCATAGCTATGATAATTGCTATATTTCAGATAGTTTTTGATAATAACTTTTCCACTGACACTTCAACATGGGGAAAAGCAACTGGATATAAAGTTCCATAGGCTTTGGTTTGTTTGATTTGATAACTATCCCCTGATGGTTGCTGAAACACGATCAGTTGTTGAGCTTTTAAATCTACAACCCAGTATTCTAAAATGCCAGCACGAGCATAGGCAATTCGCTTCTGTTCTAAGTCTTTTTCCAAGGTAGTGTCAGATATTTCTATCAATAAGTAAATTTCCTCGGCAGAAGGGTGACGATTGTCATACAAGGAAACTGGCAATTTAACAACAGCAATATCTGGTTCAGGTTCTGAATCAGGAAGGGAAACCGGATGTGCTTCGTAGATTTTAGCGCGTCCCCGGAGCTTTTCCCGTAAATAGTCTGCCATAGAATCGTTGATTTTCCGATGCAATGGTCCCTCTGGTGACATTTCAATAATTTTTCCCTCTAGTAATTCCACATGACGCTCACTGAGGATACCTGCTGCAATCATGTGATGATAGTCTTCAATTGACCATTTAGCTAAGGTAATCATTGCTCTACTCTAATTAAAGATGGCTCTTTTGGAATTGCTCCTTGGATGGGGAGTAAGGTTTTACGAACATTATTTAATAACTTGGCACAATCACCTCAATTTCAGGATGCCAATTAAAATCATCTTCATTAAACGTATAAATACTGGTTACTCCATGGGATATCATAATTGCCAGGTGCATTAAATCAAATACTCTAGCCCCCTTTACAGGGTTTATTTTGAGCAATTCAAACCATTCCTTAAAGATATTATCTGACATGGAGAGAAGTTCTATATTGGGCATTTGCATAAATCTTTCAATCCGCATTATTGTCTCTTGAGTAGTCAGAGGATTGGCTACAGATTTGGAACTAGTAACAACAGCATAAAACTCGGCAATTACCTGAGAAGACAGACAGATAACTTCTCTTTGACTAGGTCTTAAAATTTCTAAAGCTGCCCGATGTTTTTGCCTATTATCCTTACTTAAATCAATTGAATATACCAGAATGTTAGTGTCTAAATACCGTTTTATTTTCTTATTCGATGCCATAGACATTACTTCTAGTAAGTGGTTCTTTTACACCAAGGTCAGCAACCAACCAATCAAACTCTTGATGAAGTTGCTTCAAGTCTTCTTTCTCTTTGTCTTCTTTTTTACTTATATCTTGTGAAAAACTATTCTGTTGAGAAACCGCCTTAAAAGCAGCAATAATTTCTTCAAGCATAGCAATCTGTTTCGGACTTAGATCTGTCACATCTATGACTTTATTTTTCATTACAATTTTCCTCGTTTACTATTAGGTGTTTTGATTATAGCATGAGCGATCTCACTTGGTTCATGTAGGGTGGGCAGTGCCTACCAACTGTTTTGAGTTCGGCTAGACGTTTCTCCAGTTGTTGTTTCATGTTCCTTTAATTTTTAGATTCAGGTTCGGTTGAAATTTGGAGATGGTGCGTTACGCTACCGCTAACGCACCCTACAATATCGGCGATCGCACTAAACACCTATTATTGGTAAGTAAAATGCCATGACCACAAGTGTTCTTCCGCCACCGAAGCCATCTAGGCATGATGGGTTGCTATTCCACCTTGCCACATTGTCGCCAACTTTCTTCGACTGGAGCTTAACGGTATGCTCACCTGTCCCAAGCGGCAAGACGAGATTGCCATTCAAATTCACATTAGGATGATTAGAGCTATGGGCTTGAAAGTGCGAACCAGATTGGGGACAGCCATTACCGTCCACGACTAGCCTTGTTGCAACGAGATTACGACCTTTACAATTCCCCTCTGGTTGGACATTAATTGAATAGGTACAAAAAATTATTGCTTTTCTATCTAGGGTGAAAGTAACTGATGTATCGGAAACATCTTCCCACCCCGCGCATGTGATAGAAACATCAGTCTCTGGTTGGGCTGCCCATATTCCAGCCAAAACCCCGCCACCTTTAATTTTTCCTAACACATCCAGCTTTGCCTCTGGACTATCCGTACCAATCCCCACATTGCCCTTTCCAGGCATTAAGGCAATATGATCGTGACAATGATTAGATGTTCCAATCTCCAGTGTCTTTGCCTCTGGTTCGCATCCTCCACGGTAATATCTGATCCAGGCAGCATCACCACAACTTAGTTGTATCGCTCCAGTTACAGTTAGGTTTTTTACTGAAAGCTCCTGACTCGCAGAACCAGAAAAACGTGTTTTTGTGTCTACATAGGTTTTAATTGCTTTCTCCGTTGGTATTGCACAATCGCTATTACCTTCGAGAGTACAATCACAAGAAAATTCATTCACCGCTACTCCCTGTTGTAGCTTAAGATTGCCCTTCACTTCTAGTTTTGCCCCTGGATTTGTCGTCCCAATCCCCACATTACCATCTTTGGTGACGTTGAATACATCACACGCTTCTGCTGTAGAAAAGCTCAATCGCCCACCAGGTTTATTGGCAATTTCTACCCGATTATTCAATCCTTCGTTGGTGGAAAGTTCTAAGACGGCTAGGTTAGTGCAAGATTGAAATAAGCCTACTGCATCTGATCCTAGGACATGAAACTTGTGAGTTGGATTGCTCGTCCCAATCCCCACATTGCCTTTCCCAGGCATTAAGACAATATGATCGTCACAATGATTAGATGTTCCAATCTCCAGTGTCCTTGCCTCTGGTTCACCTCCTCGACGGTAATATCTGATCCAGGCAGTATCACCACAACTTAGTTGTATCGCTCCATTGACAGTTAGGTTTTTTGCTGAAAAATCCTGACTCACAGAACCATGGAGAAGCGCTTTAGTATCGGCATAGGTTTTAATTGCTTTCTCCGTTGGTATTGCACAATCGCTATTATCTTCGAGAGTACAATCACAAGAAAATTCATTCACCGCTACTCCCTTTAGTAGCTTGAGATTGCCCTTCACTTCTAGTTTTGCCCCTGGATCTATCGTCCCAATCCCCACATGGCAATCTTTGATAACCATCTGTACTGTTCCGTCAGTACCAGGGTTCAGTTCATTTTTATCATGAGTACCACCTTTGTACCAAGCAAAATTATTGTCAGTGCGGAAATATTGAGTGCTATCCTGTATCCCTATCCCGTAATTATTATTACACATGTTAATTATCTGTCTTGTCGGTGTATCAAAGCTAAGACTTCCTGAGACAGATAATTCCTTTGTGGTTGTACGCCCATCTACCAGTAGGTTGTTATTCCCTGGCTCGCAATCACCACCAACGTGCAAACCGCCATTTATAGAGAGTTTAGCCCTTGGATTTGTCGTCCCAATCCCCACATTGCCCTTTCCAGGCATTAAGACAATATGATCGTCACAATCATTAGATGTTCCAATCTCCAGTGTCGTATTTTCTCCTGAATTTCCACAACGGTAATACCTGATCCAGGCAGCATCTTTACTCCCATAATCCGGTTCTTTAGTAAAGAAAATACCGTTGTTTTTTTTATTACCCGCACTTGGTTTAATTACTCCATTTACAGTTAGGTTTTTGGTTGAAAAATTCTCACTCGGAGAACCATTGAGAAGTGCTTTAGTATCGGCATAGGTTTTAATTGCTTTTTCCGTTGGTATGGCCAGATCGCTACAACCTTCGAGAGTACCATCACAAGAAAATGCATTCACCGCTACTCCGTAGCATAGCTTTAAATTTCCCTTAACTTCTAGTTTGGCATCTGGACAGGTCGTCCCAATCCCCACATTGCCTGATTCTCTATCAATGGTTAAATGTTTTCCTTTTGAAACGCAGTCGCTATAGCTTTCTATATAGAATTTGTTGTCTGGATTCCCAATGTACTTAAGGTCAAAACCCCAGTTTGCTGCGGTCGATTCTCGCAATTGAATGGTGGCGGGTAAGGCAGGAGATGTTACCATCTCCTCCTCCCCTAAGAACCGGACTTGAGACTTTCACACTCATCCGGCTCAAGCCTATTCAGTCCACCCTTTTGTGTAGATGTTTATTTTTGGCTTTAT
>NZ_JAAHHZ010000500.1:0-3553 GCF_010672005.1 Moorena sp. SIO4A5
GTTTTGTATCGGTATCCTGGCAAGACTTACCCAAATCCCTTAAATATAAGTTTGGCTTATCCAAACTAGCCACTACACTATTCCGTATTCCTCTATCCATTATGACCTACCAACGAAAGGATGAAGGTTAGTGGACAGTATCAAAAAGTATTACTAAGTCTAGCCAATAATCCCTTGAATTGCTAGAATCGAGTCATGACATTAGTACCACGACCTAAGGCGGTCGAACTTACGGGACTTTCGGAAAACACCCTCAAGGGGTGACAACAAAGCTCAAACCTAGGCAGGTGTTAGGTTTTAGGTTTTAGGTTTTGGGAAAATTACAGCGACTCGTGTTGTTGTATTTCCCAGCAGTTGAAGCAATTTTCACCAATCCAACTGCATAGATAGTTTTAATCAACTACTACGCCATGACGATGTTCCCTAACACCTAACCCCTAAAACCTAACCCCTGTAAGATTTTCAATTAGCTTGTCACCCCGTGAGGAAAACACCCTAAGGAAGTATGCAGACAATGGCACCATCAAGTGCGAACGAACCCCAAGCGGTTACAGAATGTTTGATACAGTTAGTCTTGCCACTTTGGGTAGACGACAATCATCCAAACCAGCCACGATCTGTTACTGCCTCCTCAGCAGCCAAAAACAGAAAGACGACCTGGCCAGACAAATCGCTTACATGCATTCCCTCTTCCCGGAAGCGGAAATCATCAAAGACGTCGGCTGTTGACTCAACTACAAAAGGAAAGGGCTTCGAGCCATATTGGAGCGACTTATGCAAGGAGGTCAGCTCACAATTGTTGTTGCCTGTAGAGACAGACTCACCCGATTCGGTTTTAAACTTTTTGAATACTTGGTTAGAAGTTACCGTAAGAGTAGTGCAGCCTTTATAGTTGGTAAATTATGCAGCATAGGGTAAAGGTTTTGTAGTAAGGCTGCACTACTCTAAGGTTTCATCTCCGGTCGGTCTCAACGGTGGAAAAATCATGGGATCCGACCAACCTGAAAGCTGTCGAGGATCAGAACTCACCGCAGATATTCTCTCCATCATTCACGTCTTATCGCGGCCTCTCCACGGACTCCGAAAGTACGGTAAGAAAATCAAAGAAGATTCGAGTGTTCCTAAGTCCTGAACAGAGATTGATGATTCGCCAGTGGTTTGGAGTGTCCCGTTATGTGTTCAACAAGACCGTCAAAATCCTTCAGGATAGCGAAGTTAAAGCTAACTGGAAAGCTATCAAGACCGGTATATTGAACGACCTCCCCGAGGGTGCAAAGCAGTACCTTATCAGATTAAGTCTATAGCGATAAGCGATAAAGGATGCTTGCACTGCTGTTCGGGAGGCCAAGAAAAAGTACAAAAAGACTTCGGAAATTAATCGAGTTAAATTCAGATCTCGCAAAAACCCCATCCAGTCTTGTTACATCCCAAAGTCAGCAGTTTCTGCTGCGGGGATTTATCACACAAAACTAGGAGAGATATCCTACTCCGAGAGTCTCCCCGACGATATTTGTGACTGCCGACTAACCAGTAATACTAAATCCGGTTGTCATACCCCCCTTAAAAAAAACTTAAATAGAAGCTAGCCAATGATAGAAAGTTAAATTTCTAATTTCTTCCTTCATTTCACTCAAAACATTACAACGTTTTGCTAACAATTATTCGATTTCATCAATCGTCTCAAAACACTTATTTACTAAAGGTTCATCCACTAATTTACACAGTCTTTCGGCGGGTTGTAATTCTGGAGAGTATGGAGGCAAAAACTCGACTTGAATTCCTAAAGGAGTTTCTCCCTGTCTTGATGCAATAGCGAGTGGGGGAAACCACGGCAGTCGCTCATGGGGGAGACCCCCAAGACCGCGCTGCCTCCCCAAGACCGCGCTGCATCGCTTTTTACTGCGATGCCATCCAGCATTATCTTCTACTAACAACACTTTTTTTTTGGAGAAATGCCTACATCTTTAGCAAAGCTTTTATAGACTAGGTTTAACCATTCAGTATTTACTCTGGGTATTAAATACCATAAAGTTTTTCCGGTCTTCGGTTGGACAAATCCATAGACATACAACCATTGATAGCGATGTTGAACAATCGCAATTGGTCTTTCTCCTAACGCGCGACCATACCTTGTCTTGATGCAATAGCGAGTGGGGAAACCCCCAAGACCGCGCTGCATCGCTTCTCAATATCGGTTTTAAACCGACTCTATGTTCATCAAAAAACCAAATTTTTATTTCTGAGTTTGGATGGGCTTGTTCAATTTTTTTTACTTTGATTGGTAGGTTTTTAATAAATTCATCTTGATCTATTTTATTTCCTTTCCTATGTTTGGGTCTCGGACTCTGCCATGAGAATCTGAGCTTTTTTAAGTAATCCCATCCTCTCTTGAAGTTACCGTAAGAGTAGTGCAGCCAAAGCAAGTTGGTAGGCTATGCATCAAAGGTGACAGGTCTTGTTGTAAGGCTGCACTACTCTAAGGTTTCGTCTCTGATTCCACACTTTTTTCACTCTTTGAAGTTACCGTAAGAGAGTGGAGCCTTTATAGGGACAGGTTATGGGTAATATTTTTAAGTTATCTGAAATAAGGCTCCACTCTCTAAGGTTTCGTCTCTGGTTTCTTTTTCTATCCAACGAGCTACTTTTGGACCCGTCCACATCCCTCCATCTGATGGTCTTGATTCTAGTTCTTTGGCTAATTTTTTAAGTTGATATTCCCTTAGTAGTGGTTTTTTAGCTCCCCTATGCTGTCTGTGCTTATTTTTTAAATTTTGCACTCCTTGTTATCCAAAATCATTATATTTTTTGACGATTTATTTGCCATAATCATAATTAATACCTACAGCTATAGCACTAGTCTTAATAGTCCAACCTAAGGAGACTTTCCAAAGTAAATGCCATCTTCTTGATTCGTTCGCGTAGCGTGGCCCAAAGGCCACTGAATCTTTACTTTTGAGGTACTTCTGTTTCAGTTCGTCCGAACTATAATGATTAGCTAGGGCAGCTTTTTTGGGCATAAATTTTGTCTCCATCGATTTTTCTATATTATACGTGGGTTTTGACAACCGGACTTGGTATTACCCCTTTTACTCATAGCCTGCCGACATTAAAGGCTCAACTGTCTTACGGTAACTTCAAACCAATTAGTCCTATCCATAGCCAAATAGATTTTTTGATCTTTAGTGAATGTTTTATTTGTCCATTCTCGAATAATTGGAAACCACAAATTTTTTATTTGAAATACTGGTAACGACAAAAATCTCTGTACTTTTTTACGTCGTGAGCTAAATTTAATGGGTAAAGGGAGTGACTCTGCGTTTTTTTAAAGTTTGACATTTTTGGTGTCTTGTATAATTATTATTATAAGGTATAAAAACAATAATTGATATTCAGAAAGGAGATTTTTTAGATGTTTTTGATATAATTCTGGTCCCATTTTAAATTGATAGGTCGTATTGACAAGTTATGACCTATCTTTTTTTACCATAATTCGCTCAATTTAAGATATATCAAGGGTTACAGGGCGCTTGTCGCCCCCCCAGATTAATTATTC
>NZ_JAAHHZ010000501.1:0-3537 GCF_010672005.1 Moorena sp. SIO4A5
CCCACCTCCCCACCTCCCCATCTCCCTACCTCCCCACACTTCCCCCGATTCCCGATTCCCGATTCCCGATTCCCTACTCCCGATTCCCGATTCCCAATTCCCGATTCCCGATTCCCGATTACAGCCAATTTCCCACTAAAACATAGGCTCCCCAGAAATATGGAGCTTGATAACCACGGCTTTTTAAGAGCTTAACTTGAGCACGGCGCAAGGCTTCAGCTTTGGTAACCGTTGCGCCAGAATCAGCTAATTCTTGGTAAAAAGATGCCATCAGTTTAGCCGTAGAGTCATCATCAATGAACCATAGGGAAGCCATAGTACTCCTGGCTCCTGACTGAATCGCTACTCCGGCCAAGCCTAAGCTAGCACGACTATCACCATCGGCAGTTTTACAAGCACTGAGCACTAGTAATTCAATTGCTTCTAAACTATTGTCACTTCTGTTCTGGATGACATTGCTTAAATCCTTGAGATTGATTCGCTTATCCCACGCCAGCAGAAAGGTCTCGTCTGGATCTGAACTAAACTCACCGTGAGTAGCTAAATGCACCACAGGAAATGGCACTGAACTGATTAACTCTTGCCATTTTTGACTGGTAAAGTCTTGATTGAGCAATTGCTGACTGGGAATTTGGGATTTAATTTCCCCTAATTCTGTTTTAACATTGGGTAGGTTAGCGAAACCTTCATGATCAGGAAAACCCTCGCGCATGTCTGAAAGTCCAAAGGCTAAGGCATTTAACTCTACTTGAGCTAAGGGTTTGGGCTCCAGTAGACTCAAACCAGGAATGAGTGCGATCGCATAGCCTTTTTCTACTAGATACTGTTCACCATCATGAAGGGTAGCCATGGGAACATTGCGAAAGCCACCATCAAGAACAAATACTAAGGTTTTAACTTGATTGGCTTCGAGCAACCCTTCCGCCCGTCGAATTAACCAGTCATAAACCTGTTGGGATAAGGCTAGACTTTCTTTAGAAATAAAAGGTTTTTCTAGCTCTATACGGAGACTTTCTAAGGTTTGCTCAAGTTTAGCTTTAGGTAAAGCAGCGGTATAGTGAATAAATTTTCCTGATTTTGGTAATTTCACGATCACCGCTAAGCGGTCATCGAGAATAATCGGATAAACTAATGCTGCACTCGGATCGATTTGCTGCTCCCTCAATTCCACAATGTCAGAAAGGTTACACCCCAGAAAATTTTCAATTTGGGCTAGCTGGAGAGAGTCAATTGCTGCGGTAGCTTGCTTGAGCTTGTTTTGTGGGATCCGGTTATCTGCGATCGCTTTCTTTGCGATCGGTTGAGCGGTTTGATCGTCTTTCAAGAGTAAATCGACTAATTCTCGATAGACTTGCTCAACATTTTCCCGAAAGGAAAACTGCACATCTGAACTGAGAGCCAGTAAATCTTGGCGAAGAGAATCTAGGGTTTTGACCGTTGCTTGGTAAGCGGTGATTGCTTCTTCAGTTTTTCCCAGAGCTTGATAAATTCGTCCTAACTGCCATTGCCATTGATAGGCAATGTCATCGGCTTGAATTCCTTGAGCTATGGTCAGGGCTTTTTCGGTAAATTCTTGAGCTTGATACCATTGCTGAGTTTGTTCATATAGCTTACCAAGGGTACCAAGGGCATAGGATTCGGCTCGTTTATCGTCTAAAAGTTGAGCCTCTTGGAGAGCTTTGACTAATGTATGGGCAATTTCGTAAGGCTGAAGGATAAAGGATGACCGCTGAAGATTGTCTTGATGCTTGTTTGATTTTAGATCATAGGTGATCAGACTTTCGACAAAATTGATTTGAGCATAGATTGCGGTTCGACTAGCTGGTAATTTAGTAATCTCGCTGTTGAGTAATTCCTTGACTTGGTCATTAATTTTAGATTTTAATTCTTGGAGCTTTGTAGTTTTGTTTTGATCTTTGTCTTCATCCGTTAAGGTCTCTAACCAATTGTGGAAGTCAATGAGTAGACTTAATCGCTGTAGTTTCGGTTCAATATCTAAGCTGGTTGATGCTGATAATTTGCTTGACTCTTGAAGAGATTCTTGATAGTATTTTAGAGCATAATTAAACTGCTCATCAACTTTTTTTTGAACTTTTTCTTGTTGTTCTATCTGGTTATTTCTGGTGTATAATTGTTTATAGTGGTTGTACCAAGAACGTTCTGTATCTCCCAAACTCAGTAAGGTCTCTCGTTTTTCCAGAGGAGGTTGAGCTACTTTCAAACTTGCCTTAAGCACTTGCTGAGAGTGCTTCAAGTCCCCAAGGAGACGGAGAGTATTCCCAAGGCTACGTAAGCCAAGGATTTTAATCTGGGGATCAGGGGTTTGTTGAAAGGTTTGCAGCACCGTTTCAAACCTTTCTTGATTGGACAAATCGCAATTATTGTCCAGGTTTAAGGCTTGTAATAAGGTTTTACAGGTGCGACGGTGAAGTCCTAAGGCTTCCATCGCTTGAGCTTGATTAATTAGGGTACCTGTAATGCCAATGTCATCCTTTAATTGTTGATAAATCTCAGTAGCCAATTGCCAGGCTTCTAGAGCAGTGTCTGGTTGTCCTAAGGCTAATTCTAAACTACCTAGGGTGTTGAGAGCTTGGGCTTGGATTTGCTGGTAGTCTGGGCTATCCCTGAGATCTGCTCCGGTCTCTAACAGCTTGAGGCTAAATGCGATCGCATCTTCTGCATCAAACCACTGTTGCAGTTTCTGGTAAGCCAAGGACAGATAACTCAACACCATGGCCTGATGTAGTCTATCCCCTTGGGATTCATAGGCTTGTGCCGCTTGTTCCCAAGTGCTTGCTGCTTGATTAAACTGACCTTTGGTGTAGAATGCTCTGCCTTGTTCCACTAAATCTGACGCTGACCAATCTTGAGGAATTGGCTTAACAGTTGTGGGATAGGATAAGACCGGAAGGATGCCAATGGGGAGAACTAAATTTAGGAGAAAAAAAATTAGGGTTTGTGTGCCAATTAGGGTCGCGCGAAGCATGAGGACGCTAAATCTAGGGTTTCTATTTTTAATTATCTCTCCAATGGACTATGGTGTTTCATAGTAATAGTCAGGTATGTCTAAATTTTTGTCATTGCTGAGGGGCGGGATGACTATGAGTGGGGTGGGCATCTTGTCTGCCCGGAAATGAAACAGGCAAGATGCCTGTTCCACACCTGATGCCGGGCAGGATACAGGCAAGATGCCTGTTCCACCCCTGATGCCCCTGGGAAATGAAACAGGCAAGATGCCTGTTCCACCCCTGATGCCCCTGGAAATGAAACAGGCAAGATGCCTGTTCCACCCCTGATGCCCCTGGGAATTGTAACGGGCAAGATGCCCGTTCCACCCCTGATGCCCCTGGGAATTGTAACGGGCAAGATGCCCGTTCCACGCTGCATCTGTGTTCCCGATTCCCGATTCCCGATTCCCGATTCCCGATTCCCGATTCCCTGCTCCCTGTTCCCTAGCGCAAATAACAAGACCCAGGTACCTGCCGAAATCCATCCGGTGTCACAGTAGTGGGATAAGCAGTCAGAAAGATATTGCCA
>NZ_JAAHHZ010000502.1:0-3534 GCF_010672005.1 Moorena sp. SIO4A5
GTAGATAGTATTTGTGCGGCTATTTTTTTTGTTAGGGAGTAGGGAGTAGGGAGTAGGGAGTAGGGAGTAGGGAGTAGGGAGTAGGGAGTAGGGAGTAGGGAGTAGGGAGTAGGGAGTAGGGAGTAGGGAGTAGTAGGAAGGAGGCATTTTATATTTGTAAAAATGAAGGAAATTTTTACAATTGTGGGGCGGGTGTACGGGTAGTGTGGGGATTTTTGTGGCAATTTTTCCCTAATTGTGAAAGTGAGATGCACCCTGGATACCCTTAGAACACTGGAATAATTTAACTCCTGAACAACAATAAAAATTTCTGCCCCTTTGTCCTAATTTTGTGATTGAGTTACGTTCTCCCAGTGATATCATGTTGAGATAAACAGTTATCAAAAAACATAGCTTCCTTCTGGTAGGTTATCTTCCTCTTCATCCCCTGCTCCCTGCTCCCTGCTCCTTGCTCCCTGCTCCTTGTTCCCTGTTACCTTTGCTAAATAATTCTTTACCTAATTATTAACCCTTTGTTACAACCAGATATTATTAAATTGCTATAATATCAAAAATATTATAATTACGATAAAAAGGTGCCAAGCGATAAACCGTTGACTTCCTTAACGGATTTAAAGGTTATTGGGGAATACGATGATCCAGAGCTAATTGTATCTAAACTGGAGCAGATGAAGGACCCTGAATTTTTGGAGCAACCAGATGTTAGGGAAAAAGGGGTTGAAGATATCTTGAATATCTTCAACTCAGTTCAAAACCCGCCTTGGTCTCACGCCACCCATCAATTTGGCTATATTGCTCCACCTCCGCCTGGTTCTACAGAAGTCCAAGTCATTCAACATCCGAGTGCCATAAAGGCGGATCCAACGTTAAAAAATAGTAGGCTAAATATTCGCCTTGATCGCCTGCGAATTCATAAGTATCCAGGGGGCGGTCTTCACAATGTTTTGGTTTCATTTGCTGCTCGCAATCAAGTGGCGGATGCTCAGGAGTTCGTTAGTTTTAGCCAAACTTATCGAGTGCCAGAAGGACAATCAGCAGGAATCGCAGGCTATCCAGTGTTCATTGGTTTGAATGTTGGTTCTCAGGGGATTGCCTTTGAATGCTCTACAGTAAATGTCAAAAATGAAGCGGATCAAGCCGTGTTATCTGCCTTAGAGTCTTCACCCTTTCAAACCGGTTTAGAACTATTAACTACTGCTCAACCTGCGATCGCACCCTTCACAACCCTCACCTTAGGATTAGTCAAAGCCCTCGCTAAACGTAATGAAAATGTACCGGTGCAGAAGTTTTATTTAGGGTTAGACTTTGAAGATGCGGCCATGGGAATTCGTCTGGCGGAAGGTAATTATATTGCTGTTCAAGTTCCCGATGAGACCACTATTGACTGGAACAAGTGGATTTATAAACCACAATTAGGCCAGATCCTTCACAAAGCTGATGGCTCATCCCTGGAATACAACTACCTGGTGTTTCGGGTTAGTCGTTATGTGGATTAAGGAAAGTAAGCATTCAGCTATCAGTGGGTTACCCTATCGCTAACCCAACCTACTGCTCCCGACTCCCGACTCCCGACTCCCGACTCCCGACTCCCTGCTCCCTTACATGAAAAAGGATTAAATAAGATGCCCCAACAATTTAATCATGGCTATGCTTTGCTGATTGGTGTAGGAGAATCTAGATATTCGCGCTTATCTCTACCTGTAACAGTTAACGATACTCAAGCCATTTATGCGGCGCTTATTGATCCGGAATTATGTGCTTATCCAGATAATAACGACCATATTCGAGTATTAAATAACAAAGAAGCAACACGAGACAATATTCTAGAGGGGTTGCAATGGTTACAGGAGTCAGCAAAAGCTGATCCAGAAGCTACAATCTTCGTCTACTACTCAGGCCATGGTTTGTTGAATAAAGAGGACAATCGTTACTACTTATTACAACACGATATTAAACTTACTAAACTGGCTGCTTCCGCATTATCCGCTGAAGTTTTCACCGAAGCTCTGCGACAAATTCCAGCAGAACGTTTATTAGTGGTAATTGATAGTTGTCATGCAGCAGGAATGGCAACTTCCAAAGATCCAGAGGAAATCATCCGTGAAGTAGAAAAGGTAGATATAGAGCTGGCTGATGAATTCGAGGATTTCCAGCGGGTTTCTCCTTCCAAGGGATTCGTCGAGCAACTGAAACAAGGAAAAGGACGAGTTGTGTTCACTTCTTCCAGGGGTGAAGAAAAGTCTTGGATACATCCAGATGGACTGTATAGCATTTACACCAATCATTTTCTGGAAGCGTTACAGGGTGCTGCCAATAAACCAGGTGATACAGAGGTGAAAGTTTCTAACCTGATGAATCATCTTAGTAAAGTTGTACCTGAAAGCGTTCGTAAGTTTTATCAAAAACAGCAAACCCCTAATTTTGATATGGCCACAGAAGATTTTGTAATTGCTAAACTTAAGGGTGGTAAAGGTTTTAAGGGATGGCAGGAGGAGGAATCTGAAGCTGAGGAGAAGATTAAAGAGCTTGCTTCTGTAGAGATTAAAGCAGCAGGTGATGGTGCAGTTGCCGCACAAAATTCTACAGTTATAGCTGGAGCGGATGTTATTGGCGAGGGTATTGTATTTGGCAATCAAAACACTGTTGAAAACAAAAATACGAATCAAAATCCTACTGATAATTATACAAAATATAACATCAATATCAACAAAGGCGAAAACATTAAAATTGGTGACCAATCTGAGGATAATTAATCACAATATCATAAGAGCTTGTCTGAGAAGTATCATTTGCTACATCCAAGCCCCCTAAATCCCCCAATTTTGGGGGACTTTTACCAGCCAATTGGATTCTTGTTCCCCCCAGAATTGGGGGGCTAGGGGGGCAAAATTCAGTATCAAAAAACTTTTCAGATATCCTCTAACAAGCACTAGAAAAACGTAGATGATTTTTTTATCAAAAATGTAGTAAATAGTAACCTAAAATGCCAGTTGATAACCCTAGTGATCTTATAAAGCGCATTCAATCAGGTAACTGTAATCAGTCTGATCTAGAATATTTGCGTCAATTGCTCCAGAGTAATGATAACGACACCCTACAACAACTGAGTAAATTCAATATTTCTATTGATGAAGGTAAAGACATTCATATAGGCGATCGCAATTATTTTAATTGGAGCGATGAAGCTATTCAAGCGGTTGTGGAAGTAGTGCAACAGGGGAAAGGGGTTGCAGTTTTCAATCCTACAGGGAAAGTAAGCATTTACTACTACAACAACTTTGGGGAGGAGCAATCTACACCTGAACTTACACCAGAGGAACAGAAACAGGTTGTTCATAAGTTCCTAACAGAAGTTGAAGACAAATTTAAGCACATCAAACTGTTTCACACTAAACAGCCTATTGTTTTAACTGATCAATATATTCCCATCCAAGTTACTATAGAACGACGCTACAAAAAATTAACCGAATCGATTGGGAGTTATGCAGAATCTGAAGCAGAATTGAGACAGGTTTATGCCCTGAAAGGAAGCGA
>NZ_JAAHHZ010000503.1:0-3524 GCF_010672005.1 Moorena sp. SIO4A5
ATTTTGCCTATTATTATCTGCTATTATAGCGTTTCTCATAGCTATGAGGTACACATTATTTTTTCCCTCTTCCCTCTTCCCTCTTCCCTCTTCCCTCTTCCCTGCTCCGAAGTCCCTGCTCCGAAGTCCCTGCTCCGAAGTCCCTAAAAACCAGAGATTTGTACCTCATGGGTATAAGACTTGCTATATCTGCTATTATCTGCTATTATCACACTCCCCTGTCAGGGATTCCCAGTAGGGAGCATGTCAAATTTGCAGAACAAATGTACTAAAATAGCTCATAACTGCTACTTACGCCCCAAAAACACTGTAATTCAAGCGTTTGTAGTTCAAGTGTTCTTACAAAATTGACCTGCTTCCTTCCCAGGAATACAACTAGTTAACAATATTTAATAGTCACCTGGAAATTATATATGGTACTATCACTTACGGTTAGGATAATAAATCAAAGGAGGAAAGTAAGCCTTGAATGCCTGCCATCTCGGTAAGCTCCCTACTCGCAAGAAACGGGCAAGATGCCCGTTCCACCGAGAGGAGTGATGTTATCCCTTTAATCGAATGGTAGCTGACCAGCCTTAGTTATATAAACTAGCTGATCGCTAAGAGTTGAAATTCCTAAATCTTGGTGCATTTCCGGATTTAATTGGAATTAAACTAATACAGTAGTAAAGCGGCTGAATCAAGACTAGCTCTATAGTCGTAAATTATGATTTATGGGTATGATTGATACCCACCAATATTGGGCATCATCCAATATTGGGCATCATAGGAAATAACTAGTTATTAAACCTCCTATGGTTAACTTATGGTTAACGGGGATTCAATTGACCAGTCAACAGCTCTAAAATTGCTGGGTCATTCAGGGTAAAAGCATCTATGTTTGTTTTGGTTGATTCCTATATATATATAGGAATGTTTGTAAATTAAATAAACACTCCTCAACACTATAGTTTTTGGATACCAAAAGGGTATAGCCAGACTCCTATGATTTGTTTCGGTGTGTCACGTTTGATCGAGCACTTAAAAGGTGCTTCTTGATAAATTTCGGTGACCTTTTAAATGAATCTTGACCGTATCCTAGAAATTGTTGACCGTCAACTAAAAGATAGCCAACATCGACCCCTTACTTCCATAGAAGTAATTATGCTGGGTGGGGTTTGGCAGTATAGAACTTATAACCAAATTGCCCTCGAAGCAGGTTATAGTCCAGGGTACCTTACCAGTGTCGTTGCTCCAGAGTTGTATCAGCGACTCTCGGAGGTGATTGGCCAGCGGGTAAGCAAGAAAAACTGTCGGGTGCTGCTGGAGTCTTATGCCACTGCCCAAACAGCCGCAGAGACAAACCCTTTTCAGGCAGATCTGGTGTTGCCAGAGCTGACGGGAAATGCTGCCAATGAAACCCCTGAGATACTACCTTGCTATCCCAGTGGCTCAATCCCTATCAACTCTCCCTTTTACCTAGAACGCTCTTCCCTTGAGGAGCAAGTTTATCAAGAAATCAAGAAACCGGGAGCGTTAATCAGGATTAAAGCTCCCAGAGAAATGGGCAAAACCTCTCTGCTGCTGAGGATTCTTGACCATGGCAACCGCCTGGGCTACCATACTGTCAGCTTGAACCTAGAGCAAGTCGAGCAGGGAATTTTGAGCAATTTGAATCAATTTTTGCGCTGGCTGTGTGCCAACATCGCTCAACAGCTTCAGCGTAAACCGATGCTAGATGAGTATTGGGATGAAGACCTGGGCAGTAAAATTAGCTGCACCCTCTACTTCCAAGACTATCTACTAGATTTAATTGATACTCCCCTAATCTTGGCATTGGATGAGGTGAGCCAGATTTTCGAGCATCCCCAAGTCGCCAAGGATTTTTTACCTCTGTTGCGTTCTTGGTACGAAGAAGGGAAAAGACTGCCCATCTGGCAAAAGCTTCGCCTGGTAGTGGTTCACTCCACGGAAATTTACGTTCCCCTCGAGCTTAACCAGTCTCCTTTCAATGTGGGGCTGCCGGTTCAGTTAAACAACTTCAGCCAGGACGAGGTGCAGCAGTTAGCTCAACGCTACGGACTCGACTGGATAGGTCCCGAAGATGCTAAACAATTAATGGTAATGCTGGGGGGACATCCGGCACTGGTAAACTTAACGCTCTATCATCTTAGTCGCAAGGATATAACTCTTTCCCAACTGCTAGCAAGTGCTCCCACTGCTACCGGAATTTATGCTAATCACTTGCAGCGTCATTGGGCAACATTGGCAAAACAGCCGGAATTAGCACAAGCTCTTGATACGGTTCTCAAGGCCACTGAACCTGTGCCCTTAGACCCCATCCTAACTCACAAGTTAAGCAGTATGGGGTTGATTAAACTTTCAGGTGCTCAAGCGATCGCCAGTTGTGAATTGTATCGGCAGTATTTTATGAAAAAGGGAGAGCAACAGTTTATGTATACAGCATCTTTCTTGTAGCCTAATCATTGATTTAGGGAGCAGGGAGCAGGGAGCAGGGAGCAGGGAAGAAAATTGGATGTATCTCAGTTATTCGAGAAACCCTAGATCAGTTTTTAATGCTCCTGTCACGAGTCAATGTTTTGTTTATTAGTTTTTTGATGATATTTTATATGAGTTATGATATGATTTTTATTAGTTTAATAGGTCAAGATTTAAACTAAAATACAACATATAGCAAAGGGAACAGGGAATAGGGAACAGCGATGCAGCGCGGTCTTGGGAAGGCAGCGCGGTCTTGGGGGTTCCCCCGGAGACGAAACCTGATTACGTTGAGCCTTTATGGTTGGTAGGCTATGCAGAAAAGGGTTCAAACTTATTGATTAGCGATGCAGCGCGGTCTTGGGGGTTTCCCCCATGAGCGACTGCATCAAGACAAGGCTCAACTGTCTTACGGTAACTATCGCCTTTGGCGACGCTTGGCCGTAGGCCACGCCAAAGGCGAACGCGAACAAACCATGAGCGACTGCCGTGGTTTCCCCCATGAGCGACTGCATCAAGACGGGAACAGGGTAAAAATCCTGTGTACCTTATAGCTATGAAATATGCTTTATAGCGTTTATCGCAGTTATGAGGTACGCTTATAAACCTCAAAGTCTGCCTTATTAAGGGGGATTTAGGGGGATCAATTTGTACCTTGTAGGATATAGAATTGTTATAGTTTTTTAAAAAATAAAATTAGGGTTAAGTTTAATAAAATAACTATAGAGTTTCTAGGAATAATGAGGTACACAGGATTTTTTCACTCTTTGCTCTTGCCTCTGCTCTATGACCTGCTCCCTGTTCCCTGCTCCCTGCTCCCTGCTCCCTGCTCCCTGCTCCCTGCTCCCTAAAAACATGTACCTCACCTAATTTAAAACCGCTATATTGTGTCTGTTACTCTGATGAAAAACTCCGATTCTAAGCTGAAGAGTAAATTGAATTTGGAAACTGGCTCCTTAACAATTGTTGGTACGGGGATTCAATTGGTAAGTCATCTGACCTTGGGGGCGAAAGCCTGGATAGAACAAGCGGACAAGGTTTTATAT
>NZ_JAAHHZ010000504.1:0-3507 GCF_010672005.1 Moorena sp. SIO4A5
TCTTCCCCTAGACAGTCACAAGGGGTGCCTATACCCATCCAAAAAGGCGCAAAAATTCTGGCACGAGCAGTGCAACAAGCTATGGAATTGGGGGATCCAACAGCTCAAGCTTATGCCATGACTCAGTTAGGTTCATTGTATGAACAAACCCAGCAGTGGTCCGAGGCTTTGAGGTTAACAGAGAATGCTCTACAGATTGCCCAAGGTAATCATGCCTCAGATATTGCTGCTCGTGCCGCTTGGCAACTGGGGAGGCTGCACAAACAGCAGGGGGATATCAACGAAGCGATCGCAGCTTACGATTCAGCGGTCAAAACTCTCCAGTCACTGCGCTCAGACTTAGTCGCTATCAATCGAGATGTCCAATTTTCTTTCACTGAAACTGTTGAACCGATCTATCGAGAGCTAGTCGAATTACTACTGCAACCCTCTGTCACCACCCCTGAGCCAGGAGGGGTATCCCAGGCAAAAGGCTTAGGGGAAATTAGTCAAGACCACCTGAAAAAGGCGATGGAAGTTATTGAATCGCTGCAATTAGCTGAATTAGAGAACTTTTTCCAGGAAGCCTGTTTAAAAGGTCAACCCAGGCAGATCGACCAGATTGACCAGAAAGCGGCAGTTATTTATCCTATTATCTTGCCAGAACGGTTAGAGGTGATCGTTTCTGTACCAGGACAACCGCTCCGTCACTACCAAACTTATATACCTCAAGCTGAGCTAGAGCAGTTTTTCCGGCGGATGCGACAATCCCTGAATAGAGCTTTTTCTGAGCCAGCACGTCTCAAGCTCTATCAGCAAGCTTATGATTTGCTGATTAAACCTGCAGAATCTGAGTTAGAAGACCACGGCATCACCACTCTAGTATTTGTACTAGATGGTTATTTGCGGAATTTACCCATGTCCGCTCTTTATGATGGTCAACAGTATCTTATCGAGAAATATAGCATAGCTCTAAGTCCAGGATTGCAGCTTTTAGATCCACGTTCCCTTGAATCGAAACAGATCCAAGCTATAACTGCTGGGCTGAGTGAGGGTCGCCAAGGTTTTAAGCCTTTGCCAGCAGTAAAGCGAGAATTAGACCAGATTTCGTCAAAAATTTCCACAACAGTGCTTTTGAATCAGGAGTTTACTGATACCAACCTCCAAAACGCTGTTGATGCACAACCTTTCCCAGTATTGCATCTGGCAACCCACGGTCAGTTTAGTAGTACTGCCGATGAGACGTTTGTTTTAGCCTGGAACGATCGAATTAATGTCCGGCAATTCAATTCACTACTGCGCTCAAGAGAAAGACAAGACACTAATCCCATTGAATTATTGGTACTCAGTGCTTGCCAAACTGCTAGAGGAGATAATCGTGCTGTCTTGGGGTTAGCTGGAGTAGCAGTACGTTCGGGAGCACGCAGTACCTTAGCTACCCTATGGGCAGTAAGGGATGAATCTACTGCTCAGCTGATGGCTGAATTTTACAAGTATCTGGCTCAAGCAGGTGTAACTAAAGCTGAAGCGTTGCGCCGTGCTCAGTTAGCGCTATTGAAAGGGGAATACAACCATCCTGTCTATTGGGCTCCCTTTGTGTTAGTGGGAAATTGGTTGTAATTGCTCTATCTCTAATCGAAGGACTTTTCAAACATATTATTAGAGGACAATTGGGCATAAAACATACTAGAAATAAAACATAAAACAAACATGAACGCAAACATTAGGCGTTTATATTGAAATTTCTAGCAACCCTCAAAAAAAAAATTAGAAAGCGGCAAATCATCTGCTTTGCTTTCTGTGCCCAGAATAATCATAAAGAAAGTCCTGCAGCAATAGGAAATATTTTATGAAATCAAACAAATTAACCGTGAGATTACCACTTTGTTTTACTTTACTATTCCTAGGAATGACTCTAATCCACAGTTTGCCAACTCAGGCGGTGATGTTCCAAAATGGGAAGAATCCAGCACCAAAGACGGGAAGGGGTGGAGCTTCCCGGGGTGAAGATATTTGTTTCTCTGATTCTAAAACCACCACTTCATCAGTCACACCGCTGATGCCAGCTACTAATGTGGGCTTAACGGTGGCAGAACGTCCAACTTTGCTGGTATATGTTCCTCAGACTTCAGCTAAAGAAGCTTTTTTAAGTTTCGAGGATGAAAACCGAAACCATCATTACCAGTCCTTTATACGTCTGCCTAATCAGCCAGGTGTAATGGCGGTTGAATTACCACCTCAGGCTCCACCACTAAAGGTCGGTAAGAATTACCAGTGGTCTTTGGTGATGATTTGTGGGGAGTATTTAGAACCAGATAGTCCTGAGGTAACTGGATGGGTTCGTCGAGTTGAAGCCAATTCTACCTTGATGAATCAGAAGACATTAAAAGCCTCACTTCAAAAAGCCTCATTGTTGGCTGAATCAGGGATTTGGGTCGATACTATCTCTACCATGGCTGATTTAAGGCGAGCTGAACCAAAAAATTCAGTCTATCGCTCCCATTGGGAAGAACTGTTAAAATCACAAGGACTAACTGCGATCGCTAACCAGCCGTTGCTCAATAAATAAACTATAAATATCTGAACATCATACCATCAACTATTATCCTGCAATCCTTATAAAGCAAGGATTTAACCCTATGTGGCTCAAGGGGTTAGTTAGCAGCTGATTTGTGATAACTCCAAAAAATATCCCATCTTAAACCCCTGGTTGAAAACCAGGGGTTTAAGATCGGGCTTAAAACAACTTACGGAATTGATTCCGTCCTATCCTGTCAATAGCTGAACTAATAAATTCAATCAAGAATAGTTAAGTTAGTTAGCAATTACCGATTACCAATTAGCCTCAATCATTCCACAATTGGGCAAGGTCAATTTTTATCCCTTTTTTGCTTTTTTTGTCAAGACTGTTACTTAGTCAGGATTTACTGGGAATTCTGTAGGTAAGTTATCGACGGCTTAGTGACTCACCACAAAAGCAGTTCTACCGGTCGATGCTATTCCTGGAATCCTGCCAACCAATAGAAGCGCCTATAGCTGAAGTTCCCCTTTGACAAAACAGCACAACCTATGCTTGGATTGGAATTGAGGATTTTTTCTTAGGCATTTACTGGGTACAAAATACCGAAATTCCCAGTAAATCTAGAGCTTTTTGTTGAAGGAGAGTGGCTTGGGTTATTTTCTCAAAGGTAATATCCTTCCCCTCCAACTTTGTGTTAATCGTATTGAGAGTAATCGTCCCTAAATCTGCCATTAACGTATTAAAGCTGTGTACAGGTAATTTATCTTGTGTTTTCTTTTTACGAGCTTTCGATAAAGCTTTCTTTGAACGTTGGGATGGAGCGACGACTTCAGTTGTAGTTAGTTTGACTTGCTCAGATTCTTCATCTGCAAAAAGTATCGGAGCTAAAGCTTGCGACCTGTGCCATTCAACGTAATAAGATAACATACATAAAAAGACATGTGCTCTAACTCGATTCTCTTGGTGCGCGTTCCCTAGGCGAGGGAACCTCGCCGGGGTCGCACCGC
>NZ_JAAHHZ010000505.1:0-3497 GCF_010672005.1 Moorena sp. SIO4A5
AGAATTAAGAATTAAGAATTAAGAATTAAGAATTAAGAATTAAGAATTAAGAATTAAGAATTAAGAATTAAGAATTAAGAATTAAGAATTAAGAATTAAGAATTAAGAATTAAGAATTAAGAATTAATTCTGACAGACAACCTTCAACATTAAACCTTCAACATTAAACCTTCAACATTAAACCTTCAACATTAAACCTTAAACCTTAAACCTTCAACATATCAAGGTGTTCTAAAAAATACTGACGATATAAATTACAACAGAGTGTAACTTGATTTCTCTGAACACTCACCAAACCCATACTCTGTAACTTATAGATACTGATTGGATCGAGCTCAACTCCCCTATCTGCTGCAACCACCTGTTTAAGAGTAGTAGCTAAATCAGGATTTGCCCTAAGTACACTTAAGTGTTGCCGCAAATAGTCACTATAAATTCCCGTAGCAGTAGCTGCTTCAGCGAGTAATTGTTCTAGGCTAATATTATGATAAGCCAAGTGATACAGAGCAAGCTGCACTAATCCCGGATGTCCCCCCACCACAGCCATCAGTTTGCCAGCAGCTTCACTATTTGACCAATGTAATCTATAAAGCTGAGCTAACTGTTGGATTTGCTGTTTGTTAAACTCGGGTAACTTAATCGGTAATCCCACATTAAACGGAGATTGGGAAGTTTCCAGAGCAACATAAATTTCTGTCGAGTAAACCACAACAACCCGCAGCTTTCGCCACAGCGGTAGTTGTTTAGATTCCTCATGCCAAGAGCGCAATAAGGGTAAAAAATCTTTAGCAGTTTGGGTATGCTCAAACAACCGATGGACTTCATCCATTGCCAAAACTAGGGGATGGTCTATTTTTTCTAGGATATGTTCTTGTAAGTAACTCATACAGCTGACCTTACTGCCTAGGTCTTTATCCCAATAGTCATCCAGTTGCTGGGGAAGCTGGAGTTGGTAACTGATGTTAACACATAACCAGCGCAATAGCCGGTCTAAATTGCTTAAAATGGCGGTTTCTGCTTGGTTAAAATTGAGGTAAACTCTGCCATATTGTTTTTCTCTTGCCTGGTCTAATATTCGCAATAGCAAAGACGTTTTTCCTGTCTCTTTTGGTCCTGTAATCCGGAGTAAACTTCCGGGTTGGTGAATGGCTTGATAGCAAAGCTCTTCAATCGGAGGACGCTCTATATAAAGGTGAGATGGTAGGGGAAGTGCTCCACTAGGAAATTCAGCAATTTTACGTAGGCATTGACGGCGGTAATATTGCTGAATTAGTTCTTGATGGTAGGAAGTAATCGGGGTTGTTTCCAGGGTGTTCCGGAAATTGGTCTTGGTGATCGCTTTGCCAAAAATGTCTCCCAGTAATCGCCACAACTTATAGGCAGTCTTTCTGAGGTATTCAGGGCCATAGTGTGCTTCGATCGCCATATCGGTATAGGTTTTTCCTTCCCAGGCTTGGTGCAATATCCATTCCTGAAGTGGAGTTAACTTGATTTTCTCAACACTTTTGAGGATGTCAAGTACCTGATCAATAGTCATCACTAAGAGTTCCCCAATATCTCAAACGACACTTTAGCGGTTTCTAACAAGGCAGACAATTAATTTAGGTTGATGAGCGTGATTAAACTGGCTACACTTGCTAATTGACAAATACATACTATTATGTATAGTGCTAACATGCCTATCAAATGGGTGTCTTGGGATAGTTGACAAATCAATTATTTAATGATATTTATTGGTATTTAGGTAGATTGTCTAGGGAATTAGGGGTTAATTGAGTGGCTTAATCAGATAAATTTCCAGCAGATTGGGTCAATAGTGTAGCTAAATCGTAAAAGCAATTGGCTACATTTTGGTGTTGACTGTAGAGGGCACTATCGCCACAATACTATATGTTGCTCCAAAAAATAAAACTTGTCTGCTCAATCCATAGCTTGAGATAAGTGATTTGGTATTAATAAATAAAATATGTAATTTTTTTGTGGTTTACTGTTGATGGCTTACTGTTATTAATCAATGGTAAACAACTAAGAGTTTAGGGAATAATAGTTTATCTTTAATTCCACCAAATGATTTACTTCAATCATTTAATCCAATCAATTAATAAGCAGGCAATATTTTGTTATGACAAAAAAAAATATATTATAATAATAATCAATTGCCGCCAGGCATTTATTTAAATAATTCAAGATAATTTTGCAGATGATAATTTGCCATGACAAACCCATTAATAATTATTTGTATTGATAATGATCCATCAGTTCTCAATAACCTAAAAATATCTCTAGGTAATACTCTCGGCAAAGAAAATCTGATTGAAAATTTTGAAGGGAGTAAAGGGGTTGTAAAGTTAGTCGAAGAGTTGCGCAATGACGAGTATGAAGTTGCTTTAGTTTTGGCTGGTGCTGTTATCCCTGATCTGAAAGGGGATGACTTATTAAACATAGCTTATTTTTTCTCTAATCAAACTCTCAAAATTATGCTGACGGGTGATCTGGATTTGGAAGCTACAGCCAAGGCTATTCGGTATGCAAAGTTATATCGTTACCTAGGGAAGCCTTGTCCATCTGAAGACCTGAAATTGACAGTCATAGAAGCCATACATACTTATCTTCTTGAGGAAACACTGAAGGCACAAAATCGCCAACTTCAGGAACTCAATCAGCAGTTGGAAAAAATCATCTGTGATCAAGCAGCACAGATTTCAGAATATACTACAGCACCAGAACAAGCTAATCAAGAGTGGCAGCATCTGAGTGCTATAAACCGTCAGCAAACTGTCCTAGTTGACGAACTGCTAGAGAACCAGTATCAATTGACCCAGTTTCTAGAAAGGATGCCTGTGGGTGTGGCTGTGTTTAATGATAAGGGGGTACTAGAATTCCTCAATTATAAGGCGCGGCAGTTATTCGGTAAGGGAGTCGTGCCATTAACTACAGCTGAGCAAATGCCAGAGGTTTATCAACTTTATGTTGCCGGAACCAATCAGCTATACTTTGCTGAAAAATTAGTTGCTGTAAAGGCATTAAAAGGTGAAAACGCCACCCTGGATGATCTGGAAATCCACCAAGGAGAAAAAATTATCCCTATAGAAAGTTGGGGAACACCTATCTTTAATGAATTGAGCAACATTGCCTATGCTATCGTAGCTTTTCACGATATCACCCAACGCAAAAAAGCAGAAGCAGAACACCTACGCTTGAAGCAGGAATTCTCCCAAGTCAATCAAGCTTATGCAAGCTTTGTCCCTCATCAGTTTCTCCAATTATTGAACAAACCAAGCATTACCGATGTTCAATTAGGGGATCATGTTCAGCAAGAGATGTCGGTGCTATTTTCCGATATTCGCTCCTTTAGCACCCTATCGGAAAGTATGACACCTGAGGAAAATTTTGAATTTATCAATACCTATCTTTCTCGTATGGAATCTGCCATCAATGGAAATCATGGCTTTATTGATAAATACATGGGGGATGGGATTATGGCTCTGTTTAACGAA
>NZ_JAAHHZ010000506.1:0-3495 GCF_010672005.1 Moorena sp. SIO4A5
AGTTTAGATCAATCTTTTAGATAAATCTCTGGGTTCACTCTGTGGGGAATCAACCCAAGGGTCCATCCCCACGTGATGAGCAAACACAGTTATATCCAAACATGAATCAAAAGGTATGTTACATATTTAGTTGTCAAGGTTCCGTGTAAGCTTTGGGATTCGAGCGTTTTGACTCTTTCCTGTCCGCTCTGTATTTATACTACACAAATACTACACGCGGTGTCAAGGGTTTGGGCAAACTTTTTTTGGAAATTTTTAGGAGTTATGTGGATAGCCGCCACAAACCATATATGTAGTGTTTTTATATAAAAAAATACACTATATGTAGATTTAGGGGGGTAAGTCCTAATTGCTAGAGGGGCAAGGGATGCTTTAACGGATGTCATGGATGACAGGATCGAGCAGATCTCGATCAGGAGAAACGTGTTACTCAGTTGTTACTGGTGCCTCTTCTCCCTCTTCTGTCTCTTATCCAATCCTGAAGGAGCGTGGGATGCCGATTAGGTATGATGTACAAGTGCAATTTGGCAATGAACAACAAGCAAGAATGCATTTAGATCCCCTAGTCCCTAATTCTTTGTTGAATCTTTTGCAACTGGCTAGTCCCGTACTACCAGTGGGTGCTTACGGCTATTCCGAGGGTTTGGAAACGTTAGTTGATATTGGTGTGATTCACAACCAGACTACTCTGCACCAGTGGCTAGAGCATCAACTGTGCTATGGAGCCATTCGATTAGAGGCTTATGTTATGGTGCGAGCTTACGAAAATTATGGCAAAGGGGATTTAGAGGGTTTAGACTACTGGAATGCTTGGGTAAGTGCTGCTAAGGAAACTTCTGAATTGCGATCGCAAAGTTGGCAGATGGGTAACTCGTTGATGCGGTTACTGCTGGATTTGCACCCACCCAGTGAAACCATTAGACTTCTTTCAGAAGAGGGAACAGCGGATCTGGGAACAGGGAACAGTGGACAAGAATTCACCCAAACAGGATCAGAAAACTACTTTGGCCAGAGGTCTTCTCAACAAAATGTCATCTGTCTACAAGATGTAGCATCAGCTGTGGGTCAACCCTGTAATTATGCGATCGCGTTTGGGATTGGGGCTGCTAACTGGCAGATTGACATTACAGCCACAGTCTTAGGTTACTTACATAGCTGGGCATCTAATGTCATCGGTGCTGGCGTCAAATTGATTCCCCTTGGTCAAACCGTTGGTCAACAGCTACTACTAGGACTCAACCATAGACTTACTCTGAGCACCCAAGATGTTTTAACTTTGACGGATGAAAAATTAAGTAGTTGTGGCTGGGGATTAGCCCTGGCAAGTATGGCTCACGAAACTCAGTACACACGATTATTTCGTAGTTAATTCTTTTTAAAATTAATAATCATTTGTAAGCATTCAGCACTCAGCGGTCAGTGGTCAGCTTATTTTATTCAAAAGCTGTTCGGTGTAGGGTGGCCATAGGCCAATGGCACCTCAAGTAGCGTGCGCTTAGTGCATTAGCTAACTTTATTAATTCTTTTTTAAAAGATTAATAAAGTTAGCTGGTTTTTTTTGGCTGATGTTACCGATATATGCCACATTTGCATGTTATAAAAGTATAGCGTTTGTATTTGAGATGTAAACCTTAATGGTCTTTTTTTATTAGACAATAAAACTCCGTATCTCTTGCCCCTTTTGCCTTTTGCCTCTTGCCTGCATGCCTTTTTTTGCAAGAAGTCTGTTTACAACCTAGATAAAAACCCTATATACTACGACAATTAGCGTATTTTAATAATTAGCCGGATTTTAATGCTAATATAGAGTTAGAATTAAGGCAGCCAAACTTTCGTTAATTTTCGGGTAATTTTAGTTAAATCACCCTTCTTAATTAAGGTAAAGTTAAGCAAAGTCAGGTACTAATTTACCTTCAGTTCGGCTAACCGAGTTTTGCTGATGGTTAGTGAAACTCGATCATGGTGCATCTCCACAACCCTAGCTTGACTTGTCTGCTAACATTACGAGTTTGGTGCATTTCACCAAAACCATAACTTACGAAAAACTGGGCGAAAAACCCGATATTTTGTAAACACTATACAAATATAGTGGCTGGGTAAGTTCTGAAAACTATACACAATATTCTAATTCACAATATTACCTATTAGGGATTAATTTAAACAGAAAATATTAACAATATACGTGCTAATAGAGGCGCTAAAAAACTAGGATTATTACTTGTTAAAGATTCATTGTTAATTGTTAGTTAATAGTTACTAATTACTAGTGGCATTGCTATATATCCATAGAGACACCAATGACGACTCAAAAAGTATTGACCACCGACAAACTGGCACAACAGATTCAAGCTTGCGCAAAAGAGCAATTGACTGGTCGGTTGGAGATTGAAGATCCCCAAGGTCAGCAGTGGAGTCTTTCTTTTCACTTGGGTCGTTTGACTGGGGGTGCTAGTAAAATGCATCCCATTCGTCGTTGGTGTCGGCAGTTGTCTGTACACTGCCCAGAACTATCAGCATTTCCTGTGTGTCAGGGGTCGTCGGCTCAGCCGGTGTATTGGGATTACCCATCTCTAGCAGAACTAGTCAGACAGGGGAAAGTACCGCTAAAACAGATGAGGTCGGTTGTTGCTGGCAACTGTACGGAAATACTCTTCGATATCATCCAACGGCAGGAACAACTCCGCTGTGCTTCATCAGAGCAATTAACTTACAGGCAGATTCCTCAAGACACTATTGATTCAACCTCTGATTCAACCTCTGATTCAACCTCTGATTCAACCTCTGATTCAACCTTTGATTCAAGGTTGGTAGTCATTCGAGCTGATCAAATTTGGCAACAGGCAAGGCAGGTTTGGGAGCCTTGGCAACAGGCTGGTTTGGTAACTATTTCCCCTTCTTTGGCTCCGGTGATCTGGGATGCTGACAAATTGCGACAGCAGACCTCATTACTGGCCTACCATAACCTGACTACCTTGGTGGATGGCGATCGCACTTTGAGGGATTTAGCTGTGAGGTTGAAACAGAATCTTTTGCCTCTGACCCAATCAATCATGCCCTATATCAGATTACAGGTCATGGGTCTGGTGTCGGTTGGGGACTTCCGCTGTGATACTCACTTTAATAAAGCCACTAACCCAATGCCAGAAACTACCGGAAGGAAAGGAGGGCCAATTCAGACATTACCAGCTAGTCCCTTGGTAGTTTATATCGAAGACAGCCAAATCGATCGGCTGACCATGAGTCAAATTCTTGCCAATGCTGGTTATCGATTTATCAATGTTCAAGACCCTATCAAAGCCTTGCCGACCTTGCTAAAGCATAAACCACAGCTGATCTTCTTGGATTTGGTGATGCCAGTTTTAAACGGGTATGAAGTCTGTGCACAAATTCGTCGGGTTTCGGTGTTTCAAGACACGCCAGTGATTATGGTCACCAGTAATGACGGAATTGTAGACCGAGTGCGGGCCAAGATGGTCGGTTCTACAGACTTTTTAG
>NZ_JAAHHZ010000507.1:0-3476 GCF_010672005.1 Moorena sp. SIO4A5
CGTTTAGCATCAGCAGTTACTGAAGATTTCTCTAACGCTACCGATGTCGCTGACTATTTAGCCTCAAAAGGGGTTCCGTTTCGGGAAGCCTACAATCTGGTGGGTAAGGTGGTCAGAGGTTGTTTGGGATCCGGGAAGTTACTGAAGGATTTGAGCCTTGAACAGTGGCAAGCGTTGCATCCAGCCTTTGCAGAGGATATTTATCAAGCCATTGCCCCTACTCAAGTAGTAGCTCGTCGGAATAGTTATGGTGGCACTGGTTTTGACCAGGTTAGGCGAGGGATTCAGGATGCATGCGATCGCCTAATTTCTAATAATGATTGATCGCTAATTTATCTCTAATCTTAGATCTTGTCGTTCGCTAGCCAACGCCCTTCGGGCTAATCGCGTAGCGTGACCGTAGGTCAATCTTGCACCAGTACAAAACTACTTAATAATAGGGAAGTTAGGAGCGGGAAACTTCGGATCAGAAGTAAGATTTTTTAGTTAGTTTTTGGCTTAAAACATACTTTGACTTTTGTTTATTCCAATAACATAACCGATACTTTTTAGCTACCAAAGTCTACCAAGATAAACTTTAGCCCACCAATCCAAGATGCTTTCACATCCAGGGGGTATTTCCGCTCTGACGGAATATCCCGCGAGCGCCATAAAAATGTCAACAAATTTGGTTCCACCGGGATTACAGCGCAACTATTAAACCCTTGGTTTTCGGCTTTAATTTAAGTTACATAATAATCCCTGTCGGTGTTACCCTAATTTAAGTCTAACAAATAATAAGAGTTTTTGGTAGACTCTGCGACATTTTCTTGTGCTGTTTACTAACCTTGACTTATTCTGATTCGAAGCTCCTCACTCGAAGCTCCTAAATTTTCTAAATCGACTTTCTACATCGACAGTCGTTAATCAACTCGGGTAGCTACCTCATCGGATGTAAGGAGTCAGTTATCAGCTGACTCCTTACATCGCACCAGTACCACCTTGGTAATTATCCTGGTTAGTTTCTGTTGTTGTTTCCTCCGACTTAGGAGGTTTGCTACCGTACCGTCTATTTTTGGAAAAACGGCCCGTATTACGCTTGGATTTCCGAAACTTACGGGCGTAAGCTTGATTCCGCTGCGCCTTTTCCTTTTTTAGATTGCGGCGCTTTGCCATGTCTACCTCATTGATAAAAAAACAAAAACACTATCAAACCCAAGTCTTACAATAAATTCAGCTTGGTTTATTTAAGTTACCCATGTGACCCAAGGGAAAGTCAAATAGTTATTTGACCACACCAGACTTCTTGATTGTCCTCGAAGCCTACTGTTTCTAGAACTGACTGCGACTACGATTTCCTCGATTGTTGTCGTTGTCGTTAGTCTTTGGTCTAGCTTTACGGACGCGCATATAACGTCCCATCCATTGTGCACCATCTAGCTCAGCAATAGCCGAATCTTCCTCATCCGGTGTCCCCATATCAACAAAAGCGAATCCACGCCCTTGACCGGTTTCCCTATCTTTAGGAACTGCTACTTTTGATACTGTACCATAATCCTCAAATACTTCCTGTAGGTTTTGAGAGGTAACCTGATAATCTAGGTTGCCAATGTATATAGTCATTTAGAGTTGTCCATCTGATCGAACATGTTCAGATGAAGGTCGGTGAGAGGGCGAAGCACTGGTGCATATCTACCCTGGTTATTACAGCGATGCAGCACCTTCATCAGGGGGTTTCCGACCCTCGCGCTTTGCATCAAGACAGATATTTAAACACAAGTGCTTTGCCTGTGAACCGGTCAGGTATTCCTTAGGCTCCTAGCTGTTAACTACTCAGACGTTCAACGTTGAATTGCATCACAATGGACTTTTCAATCACTGACGTTACCGAACTTGCATCCATAATGTCTATCATAGCAGTCAGTAAAAGCAACACACACACTCAACAGCCCTATCATCACATGAGAAGATTATGGCAATTTGTCCAAACCGTTATCGGGATTATATTTCGACATCCTATTACCGGTACGAGCATCATTCCACTCTTGCCGGATGGGCGAATTGTGCTAGTTCGACGTCGTGACAATGGTAAGTGGGCTCTACCAGGAGGGATAGTTAACTGGGGTCAAGATATTCCAACGACTATCGAACGGGAATTATTTGAGGAAACTGGACTGGAGTTGCTCAAGATTCGCCAGTTAGTTGGGGTTTACTCAGCACCAGGAAGAGATCCCAGAGTCCATTCTATCTGTATTCTGGTAGAAGCTGATGTCACCGGAACTATGGAGGTACAGGACGTCTTGGAAATTAGTGAAGTCAAGGCGTTTGAACCGGAAGCTATCCCTAAGGGAAACCTCAGCCATGACCATGACCGTCAGTTACAGGACTATTTTGAGGGTAATATCACCGTTGCCTAGTGCATTCGTGCAGCCTACACAGATGATTGACTTGCCGGTGTAGATCAATCTGGTTAGTCACTGAGAAACCAGATGACAGGGTGCTTTGGAACACAACGCAAGTTGATCTGATTAAAAGTCGCTGGAGCAACTAACTACCAACCACTGACAACATTCCCCAAAAGATTAAGTAAGGATCAACTATAATCTGAGCCGCTATTGCAGGAAATTGGGATTGGAGATAAGTAACTAACTGCTCAGAATCCCCGCCAGTCAGAGCAATCGCACTGTTGGGAAACTTGCTTTGCCAATCCTCAATAAAATCCCGGATACTAGCCAATACTGTATAGACAACACCACTTGCTATTGCCTCTGATGTCTCCAGTGACCAACGCTTTGGTAACTGAGCTGGTAGTTCAATCGCAGGTAATGCTCCAGTTTTTTGTGCTAGAGACTGTAACTGTAATCCCAATCCTGGTAAGATAGCTCCTCCGATTAGCTGTAGGTTTTGGTTAGCCCCAGTAAAGGTTAGAGCAGTACCAGCATCAATAACTAAAACTGGATAACTATACCTATTACCAGCACCAAATACGGCCAAGGCGCGGTCAATGCCTAGGGTGGGATATAGTCCGCAAAGGGGTAAATCTGCCAGGGTCACTACTGTAGTATCGGAATAGTTTTGCCAGAGTGCTGTTTGGGCAGGTACTACTGAAGCGATGTAAAGGGGTAATGGCTTGGATGGGTCTTTACCCTGAGCTTTTAACTGGGGTGGGAAAATTTCCGCTGACATTACATTAGACCTCCAGTCCTTGATTAACTGCGCTACAGCTGCTGGGGTTAGATGGTTGGTATCCCAGGCTTTTTTCAGGGTGTTATCCACAAACCAAGCCCAATGTAGCCGGGAATTGCCAATCACTAATCCTAAAAAGCTGTTTGCCTTAGTTGTCATATAGCAGTTATCAATTCGGTGAAGTACAAATTACTGGGTTAATGGGAGTCGGGAGTCGGGAGTCGGGGAAATAAATTTGCCTTTTGCCTTTTTCTTTGCCTAATCGATTCTAGATTTCTTTTTTTGGGAAGACTAGTCACAGTGGGAAAAAA
>NZ_JAAHHZ010000508.1:0-3475 GCF_010672005.1 Moorena sp. SIO4A5
CTTCTCGGTCATAGGAACCTTTGCTAGTCTTGCCATCGACATGAATCAAATTGAGCTCTAATTTTTCGGTGATGCTATTTATCCAACTCAGGAAGCTGTTCTCTAGCGCCATAGGATCTAGGAGGCCAAAGACTCGACCAAAGGTATCGTGGGACGGAATCCCGAAGGGTAATTCTAAAAACGTCTCTAGCCACTCAAGCTTAGCCTTACCATAGGTCTCGATCCCAACAAACCCATCTGCACCTGAGAGCACTGCTAAAATCGCAATTGTGATTATTGACACCTATGGTTTATCTTTACGGCGACCCACTCTGGGATCTTGAAGATCCTGAAAATGTTTGAGAACACTCTTTTTGAGCAATCTTTGCCTCTCGTTCTTGCTGCGGTTGCCGAATAGGTTTTCCAAAACCTTTTGACATGATCACTGCCCTGGAAATACTTTTCTTAGCTCATTCTTAGGTTAACTGCTTGCACTTTTGAGAGACAACCTTGACAGCAGAAACACTGTTGAACTTTATAAGCCGCTCTTTGTCAAGTGCAATTTATACCAAACTCAATGCGATTACCCTGCCAGCGAGATCCTTTATAATAACGCGGATAGGGATGGTTTGGAAACTCTAGCAGATATTGAAATTGAAGTCAGAAAGCAGATCTTAGAGCATGTCAGTCCCAAAATTGGTCTTTTTTTATCACAAAAAAGACCAATACCCAACGAGGAAAAACCCGAACCATTAAAAGTTGTCTCGGCCAACTGAAGATTAAGAAAAAACAAGCAGATGCTTTGGGAATAGAGCCTGATACGCGCCATAGCCCTCTGTTGGAAAAATGCTGTCTCCTCTTAAGTGAAGCATGAATCTTATCAAGATGCAGAGCAAGACTTATATCTGTTAACTGGACTCAAAGTTGGTCATTCCACTCATCATTGGCCTTTGGCCACGCTACGCGAACGAAAGGTTAACCAAATTGAGTTACCACTTCCTGAGGTAAAACAAGGATTATCCGAGGTATGTGTCGATGGAGGAAAAATCCGCCTGAGGACAGAAGGCAAAGGAGAACCTAGTTGTTGGCAAGAATACAAAACAGCTCGCTTACAAGCGATGCAGCGCGGTCTTGGGGAGGCAGCGCGGTCTTGGGGGTTTCCCCCATGAGCGACTGCCGTGGTTCCCCCCACTCGCGCTTTGCATCAAGACAGGGATTTATTATGGAGCCTTTTTTCAAGATAATCTCTCTTTAACCGATTGGATAAACAGTCAAAAATTCACCTCACCCTTATACTGCTTGGGAGACGGACATGATGGAATCTGGAACATCTTTGCTGAAATTGGTGAAGAGCAGCATCGAATTGAAATCCTGGACTGGTATCACCTAACCGAAAACCTTCATAAAATACAAACGAATAAATCTACCAAAGAACAGTTAGAGGCTTACCTGTGGAAGGGACAGGTATCCGAAGCTCGGAAGTTGTTGAAGTCGGTTCAGCCAGTGGGAGGAACTAACTTTCTTTGCTATCTCAAAAAACACCGTAAAAGGTTAATCAATTATCACTCTTTCCAACAGGAACAAATTTGTTCAATTGGGAGCGGAGCGGTGGAATCGGCTGTCAAACAAATCAGCCACCGAGTTAAATTAACCGGAGCCCAATGGCGACCAGAGAATGTTGCTAATATCTGACAACTGCGTTGTGCCTATCTCAACGGTCAACTAGCTATTTAAACGCTTAAAAATCCGGCTTAAAAATCTTCCCCAATTTGACAAGATTCGCGAGTTATAATCGCGCGTTCGATGTCTGATGGAGATTGAGAGCAATGGGTAGAAGAGTTTCAAGTAAGTCACAACAAGATAAACTAGAGAGAATAACTCGTTTACAGACGGCGATTGCCAGGCTCGAAACCTACAAAAATTTCTTTGAGCATCAAGGGGAACTTGCCCCGGAAGATGTTTGGGTAGCGCGTTATCAAGTCCGACAGACCCAAAAAGCCTACTGGTACTACAAGCTACAAGCTAGTTCGCCCACCTTTGCAACCACAGGTGAAACGCCCAAGCTAAGTAAATATAAGCATTTGGGGAAGGCTGGAAGTGAAGCTCATGTTGCCGGGGTGATGGGGGTAGCCAGAAGAACCATAGTTTCCTGGGGGGGCGACGAAACAGTCTGAAATGCTTGGTATGTAAAGTTTGTAGGATTTTGTGGTATAAAAAGGTAGGTCTCTCAATTTGCAACAAGACCTACCTATAGACAATGTTACCAGAATTCTACCAAAACCATCTCAAAAGTCAATTGAGTCTAGCTGAATATATTTTCTTAAAAATTTTTATAAATCTATTACAGTCAATTAAAAAAGTTAATTTAGAAAAATTAGCCAATGCTCTCCCTTTACCCATTAAATTTGAAAGTAGAAGAAAAAGAATCCGAAGGTGCGCTTTCCGTTGGCGAATTAAATTCGCCACGGGTCGCACCTAAAGATTTTTATCGTTACCAAAGTTAACAATTGAAGACTTGTGGTTTCCAATAGTTGAAGAATGCTTGAAAAGATACTTTACCGATGAAAAACTAATTTATTTAGCAATTGATAGAACGAATTGGTGTTATATCAATTTATTCATGGTTAGCCTCATTTGGGATAAAAGCGATGCAGCGCGGTCTTGGGGGTTCCCCCCATGAGCGACTGCATCAAGACAGAGCGTTTCCACTATATTTTACCTTGTTACCCAAGTTAGGTAGTAGTAATTTAAAAGAACAACAAAGTATTTTATCAAAAGTTATCCCGATTTTAAAAAACTCTAAAATCTGTGTATTGGGAGATTGACCTTTGGTCACGCTTCGCGAACGAGAATTTTGTTCGGTAAAGTTAGCAAATCATCTTCAGGAATTGGGTAGAGATTTTTGTTTGCGTTTAAAAAAGAATGAGTTAGTTGAATATCAAAAAAAGAGTTGGATTAAATTAAATGATTTAGGTCTAGTACCTGGAGTGTCTTTATTTATTAAAGGAATTAAAGTCACGAAGACTCGTGGTTTCCTAAGTTTTAATATTGCCGCTAAATGGAAACGTAAACTTAACGGAGTAGCCCCAAAAGAAGGATGGTTTATTTTGACAAATTTGGATAGCTTAAATTCGGCTATTTCAGCCTACAAACAAAGATTTGATTCGTTGGCGAAGCCTGGCGAGCGAAGCGAGGCATGGAAATGTTTAGAGATTTTAAGACAGGTGGTTATAATTTAGAAAAGACTAACGTTGAAGGTAAACGCTTTATTTCTCTAGTTTTATTGATGATTATAGCTTATACTTCTGCAACTATTCAAGGTCATAACATTAAACGTAAAGGAATCCAAAACTATGTGTCTCGTGTAAAAGAATCTGGCCGATTGGAGAGAAGACATAGCAGTTTTTACGTTGGTTTATATGGTCAAACCTGGGTTAACTTCAAAGATGTTTGTCTAGAATTAGTAACCGAATTAATGAGACGTGGGTCCTAATAA
>NZ_JAAHHZ010000509.1:0-3470 GCF_010672005.1 Moorena sp. SIO4A5
ATCGGTGCGACTGCGATCGCTTCGAGGGAGTCGTGCAAAATTGGACCATTAGCAGAAACAGTATAGCCAGTGGAACCAGTGGGAGTGCCAACAATTAGTCCATCCCCTTGGTATTGATCGACTATTTCTCCATCAATTTCCATTTCCAAAATTGAGGTAATCATCCGATCGGCAGAGGCAGGTTTGACACACATTTCATTGAGTGCGAAAAAGCGATCGCTAACTGGTGTAATGTCAGTGCGGTTTCCCCCAAACACAGCTCCCTGTAACATCATCCGCCGCTGAACTGCATAGCGGTCTTCTAATAGTCGGTCCCAAACTTGCTCAGTGTCTTTAAATTCTTCGATGGGTTCGGTCAGAAATCCCAGATGACCTCCAACATTTACGGCCAAAATTGGTATGCCTTCCGGAGCCAGATGTCTTGCGGCTGCCAATACTGTTCCATCCCCCCCCAGAACCACTGCCAAATCAATGGCTTCGGTGGCAGAAGCTAAAAAAACTGGGTAGGGATTATCTTTCGCGCCACTTGGTCCGATCAGAACCCTGCACTGGCGTGCTTCCAACTCCCGAGCGCATTTTTCTGCGCAACGTTTTCCTTGAGAGTCTCCAGCTTTGTGAATAATAATGACTTGCTTTAGCTGCACGTTACTGTTCTGGCTTACCCCTAGTGTTCACTGTTATTCTAGAGTGTTGGCTTAAGCATTACCTGATCTTTGCGGGGAAATTGGGTAAATCATTCAATTGTTAAATAAATTTAATTCTCAAAAAAGCCTTTTCTTGATCAAGAAGACTACTAACTTGGGCTAACTATAACTAGAGACTGGGTCAAACAGGCTTAGTTAATAGGAGATTAACCCATGACAAACGAAGAATTTGATACCTTAGTCAAGAAACTCGAAGATTATGCCCAACGATATCCCGATAATTATAAGCTGCGTGTAGGACTTCTAGCTGCACTGGGTTATGCCTACATTTTTCTGGTCTTGGCAGGATTGTTAGGAGTCCTCGGACTAGTAGTACTGTTGATTTACTACAGTGGTCGGATCAATCGTGGCATGGTTCAACTGATCATTGTTTTGCTGGTGCCAGCCTGGATGATTATGCGATCGCTATGGGTGAGTTTTCCACCACCCCAAGGATTAAAACTACAGCGCCAGCAAGTGCCAAAGCTGTTTGCCTTGATTGATGAGTTGACCAAAGCTCTAAAAGCTCCTTCCTTTCACCATGTTCTCCTGACCAGCGAATTTAATGCAGCAGTAGTCCAGATTCCTCGTCTGGGCTTACTGGGATGGCAAGAAAACTACTTAATTTTAGGACTACCTTTACTCCAAGCCCTTTCTCCTAGACAATTTCGAGCGGTCCTTGCCCATGAATTGGGACATTTATCCGGCAAGCACAGTTCCTTTGCAGCCTGGATTTATCGACTGCGTCAAACTTGGGAGCAGATTTGGCAACAATTGGAAAAAAGTCAACATGCTGGAGCAACAGTACTGTTTCATGGCTTTTTTAATTGGTATTCCCCCTTTTTCAATGCCTATTCTTTCGTACTTGCCCGTGCTAATGAATACGAAGCTGACCGCTGTGCTGCCGAGTTAGCAGGTAGTCAACACGTTGCGGAAGCGCTGCTGAGTGTTCAGGTCAAAGCTCAGTACTTGGAACAATCTTTCTGGAATGACATTTATCAGAAAGCCCAGCATCAACCCAATCCTCCACAAACCCCTTTGCAAGATTTAGCTAAGGCATTGTCGAGTCCCATTGAACCCAATCAGCAACAACAGTGGATTAGGTCAGCGTTGATGTCTCAAACCCATCATGCCGATACCCATCCTTGTCTGTTGGAACGGCTAAAAGCCTTGAAATATCCCTTCAACCCACCGCCTAGCTTACCCATACTCGTGAAAGTAACAGCGGCTGAAGAGTTTTTGGGTAAAGCGTTACTACCCCTTACTCAAGAGTTGGAGCGTCAATGGCATATTATTATCAATTACCAATGGCGACAAAACTATACCCAGGCTCAGGCGATACGCCAATCCTTGGAAGCTTTAGAGGCAAAAGCTGCCCACTCTCCGCTCACTGTTGAGGAAGCCTGGCATCGGGCTCGTTGGACATTAGATTTAGTTGGCACCCAAGAAGCAATCCCGTTATTAAAATCAGTACTGACCAGGCAAGCTGACCATGTATCCGCCAATTATTTACTAGGGCAAATCTTAATCGCACAAGATAATGAAGCTGGTATCGATTATCTGGAGCAGGCGATGGCACGAGACCCAGATAGTGTTTTGACTGGCACTCAATCAATTTATGGGTTTCTAAGACGCCAAGGACGTGACGCAGAAGCAGACCGATATCGTCAAAGAGCTGCCAAACATCATGAATTAATCACCCTGGCACACGAAGAGCGCTCTGGTTTCAGTCACGGCGATCGCTTTCAACCCCACGGACTATCAGCTGATGTAGAAGCTGCCTTACAACAACAACTTGCTGGTTACCCTGAGATTAAAGAAGCTTATTTAGTGCGCAAAATAGTGCTAATCTTTCCAGACAATCCCTATTACATCCTCGGTGTCAGCCGTCAGCGTCATTTTTTGGAGTCGAATAGCTCTAGTAAAGACCAACAACTGATTGACCGTCTTGCGGATGAATTAGAATGTCCTGGTCAGACCTGGATCACTATTTTGAATAGTACAAATAAATCCTTGAAAAAAGCACTGCGAAAAACGGCAATTTCGCCAATTTATCAGAGTGTTGTTAATCAAACGTTAATTACTAATTAATGTTATTATAGCTTTTTTCAATTAGGTAAGGTACAAATTCCTGGGTTTTAGGGAACAGGGAACAGGGAACAGGGAACAGGGAACAGGGAACAGGGAGCAGGGAGTAGGGAGCAGGGAGCAGGAAGCAGGTAAAAAATCATGTGTACCTCATTAGGCTATAAACCGCTAGATGGGAGGCGTGACAGGTGTGGTAAGTGTGGGAAGATGGGGCGATGGAGCGATGGGGCGATGAGTAACTAGCTCTTTTTGACTGCACTGCATCCCGACTCCCGACTCCCGACTCCCGACTCCCGACTCCCGACTCCCTATTCCTTTTAGAGGGAAGCGTAACCAAAGGTGATGTTAAAACGACGACACCAAACTGCTACAGAGCCAAATTCATCAAGGTTCAAGTCGTCAGGAATAGCATAGCGTTGAGCACCACTGAATTTCTGGAGTCGGGCGAGGGTTACATAGTCTTGTGGCCGAATTTTACGAGGTACACTGCTGTTCCGATACAGGAGTACCTTCACTTCGGGGCCACTACCCGTTTTAAAGGATTGATCAAATTCTAGATAGCGTTTACCATTTTCATTGACAATCTTGGCATTTCCTTGAGTGCGATGCCCTCTATCAACGGTGATAAAGCTTCCTGTAGCGATAGTAGAGGCTATTCGTTGACTGACCAGAGCATTGTTTAATGAGTTTTGTTTAACA
>NZ_JAAHHZ010000051.1:0-19944 GCF_010672005.1 Moorena sp. SIO4A5
AACCTAGTTTTCACCGAGTTATCCATCTCAATACGCTCCTTTGGGTGGGAACTTGGCCTGAATCCTGACCGTGGAAAGGCTCTTACCCCTTTCGCTTCTATGAGCGCCTTCATCGGTCGCCCCTTGACTCCAAACATAGCAAAACTCGGGCTTTCAAGCAACTCCTGGTCGAGATGCCAGGAAAGCCTAGACAGATGAGTGGGAGGCTTAACTCCAATTGCTGACTACCACTCCTCACTCAGGCAATAATAAATTGCACCTTGACCGTCTTATCCGGGTTTATCCCGATTTATCCCGGTTCAAGAGTATCTCGATGCAGAAGCTATCCTGGCTAATGACATTTGTGCGTTTGAAAATAATCGGATTGCTGGGGGCAGTTCCTTTATTATTACTGGCAAAGGCGGTTTACCACCAACTCCAGAAGATCCAGTGATTAATGCCCACAGAACAGTCAGGTGGCGAACTCGTCCTGGCTTACCCAGCACTAGAAAACCATTACCACAGCAACCCAAGGCCTTTGGCCACGCTACGCGAACAGTCACACCCCCTCAAGACAAAAAAGTGATTATCGAAGCCCAAGGCTGGGTAATAGCAAAGGATGGCACGATTATTCTGACTGCGCAACCGTTTAACGGAACTCCTGTGGAGCAGATATTGCCCAATCTTGATTGTCATGTGGGAATAGGGAGTAGGGAGCAGGGAGTAGGGAGTAGGGAGTAGGGAGTAGGGATATGAAAAAACTATCATTTCTAATTGCGATGCTCTTTCAGAGCCACTGCGTGAACGCATTAATAACCTGCTTCCTGCCATCCGGCAAAGCATTATCAAATTCTGTTGTCATCACACCCGATTCCCTTCCCCCCTTATTAAGGGGGGTTAGGGGGGATTCCGATTCCCTTCCCCCCTTATTAAGGGCTAGGGGGGATTCCGATTCCCTAGACCAACAAGCCCAACACCTCTATGAAACAGGTCAATACCAAGAGGCTATCCCGTTGTTGGAGCAAATGATTAGTAACTACAGCAACAGTGGCGACCTTATTGGTGAAATTAATTCCTTAGTCAATCTCGCTTTAGTTTATCAAACCTTGGGAGACCTAGACCAAGCTAAACAAACAATATCCCAGAGTTTCACCAAACTATCCAAACTTGATAATACTACAGAACATCAACAATTACAAGCCCAAATATTAGAAGTTCAAGGACAAGTATACTTATCTCTAGGTCAGGGGGAGAAAGCCTTATCCACTTGGCAGCAAACGAGTGCTATCTACCAAGATATCGGAGACTTAACTAAATTAACAGAAAGTCAGATTTACCAAGTCCAAGCCTTACGAGTATTAGGGTTGTATAATCAAGCTACTAAAACCTTAACTCAAATCCAGGAAACTATCCAAGACCAACCGGATAGCCAACTCAAAAGTACCGCCCTCCAATACCTAGGTGATGTGCTGCGCCGAGTGGGTAAATTCAAGGAATCTCAAGCAATTTTACAACAAAGTTTAGCCATAGCGGAAAACTTACGAGATCAGACTTTGATTGCTGACAATCTGCTCAGTTTAGGAAATACCGCTAGATTAAAAGGAGACACAGCAGACGCAATAGATTTATATCAACGGGTTGTCAAGGAATCTCCCCTAGCAGATCTTAAGATTCAAGGGCAATTAAATCAACTGAGTATAGTAATAGCTCAACAAGAGTGGTCACAAGCCAGAGAGTTATTGCCAGCTATCGAAAATACCTTAACTAAATTATCTCCCAGTAAGACCGCTATCAATGCTAGAATTAATCTAGCCAAAACCCTATTAAAACCGACAACATCACAACTCACATCTCCCAAGGAACTAGCTACTTATCTCGCCGATGCTATTAAGCTAGCTAGGAATTTAGGAGATAAACGAGCCGAAGCTGAAGCCATCGGTAACTTGGGAACCTTATACGAATACAATCAACGTCTTGATGAAGCCCAAGACTTGACGGAAAAAGCCTTACTGATTGCTCAAGAAATCCAGGCTCCGGATTTAGCTTATCAATGGCAATGGCAACTGGGCAGAATTCTGAATCTAAAACAGGATAAAAAAAACGCGAACGCGGCCTATGCTCAATCGGTGCAAACCCTCCAATCTATCCGTAGTGACCTAGTCGCGATTAGTAGCGATCTTCAGTTTGAGTTTCGCGAAAGCGTCGAACCAGTCTACCGAGAATTAGTAGCACTACTCCTAGAACCCAATGCATCTCAAGAAAACCTCAAACAAGCACGAGATGTGATTGAATCCCTACAACTCGCAGAACTAGATAACTTCTTTCGGGATGCTTGTTTAGATACTAAACCCGTTAATATCGACGAAATAGATCCTAACGCTGCTATCTTCTATACCATTATCTTGCCAGACCGCTTGGAAGTAATTGTAACTTTGCCCGGACAACCCCTGCGCCAGATTACTACTAACTTACCTCAAACAGAAATAGAACAACAACTGGCTTCGGTAAAGATAAATATTACTAGCCCTTGGCGAGTCCTGAGAAAGGACAACTTACAAACAATACACGACTGGTTAATCGGTCCGATTCAAGGGGAATTAGCCAACAGTAACATCCGCACTCTAGTATTTATACCAGATGGTGCTCTGCGTGATCTTCCCATGTCTGTGCTTTATGACGGGGAAGACCATTTGATCGAGAAATATAGTATTGCGGTAGCACCTAGTTTACAACTAATCGACTCTCAAGCCAATGTCAGACAAAACGTTTCGGTTCTGAGTGCTGGAGTGACGGAAGTTCGTCCCCATCGTCCCCAATTAGGAGCACTTCCTGGAGTGAAGGTGGAATTAGAGAATATCAAGGCTCAAGTTCCCTCATTGATTTTACTCAATGAATCCTTTACTGAATCCAACTTCAATACAGAAGTTAATACCTCTAGTTACAAAGTGGTTCATCTAGCAACTCATGGTGAATTTAGTTCAGTAGCTGAAGAAACGTTTCTGCTGACCTGGGATGACGTGATCAATCTCAATGAATTAAATAGTCTGATCAGAACCGATCAAAAGCAAGAAAATCCGATTGAATTACTCGTCCTCAGTGCTTGTCAGACAGCCAAAGGAGACTCCCGAGCCGCTTTGGGATTGGCTGGTATCGCCGTGCGTGGGGGGGCACGCAGTACCCTTGCCAGTCTATGGACTGTGGACGATCTTGCCACTACAGAGTTAATGACTCGCTTCTATCAGAGGTTAGCCACAGGCAAGGTTACCAAGGCTGAAGCTCTGCGTCTTGCTCAACAGGAGCTGTTGCAGAGCGAGGCATTTAATCATCCCTTGTACTGGTCGGCTTTTATTTTGCTGGGAAATTGGTTGTGAGGGAGTAGGGTGTAGGGAGTAGGGAGTAGGGAGTAGGGAATCGGGAATCGGGAATCGGGAATCGGGAATCGGGAAGAAATCTTGTGTACCTTATAGTGCGATGCTCTTTTAGAGCCGCTACGCGATCGCAATATTGTAATGCGTTCGCGATCTTGTAGTAAAAAAAATACCAATTAAAGTAGGGTGGGCAAAGTAATATTATCTAGAATACTCTTTTGAACCAAACTGTTTTTGCCCACCCTACAAGCTAAATGAATTGTGATAATTTTTGTTCCCTGTTCCCTGTTCCCTGTTCCCTGTTCCCTTTGCGATAGTATATCAATAGCTATCACTTCGGCTTTGTGAGCATCACGCGCCAAAAAACAAAAGCAATTAAGGATGCATAACCTAATACTGTTAGCCACTCCTGCAAAGTGCCCATACCAAATAAAACTGTGTTATCCATAAATACAAAAGTATTGACTAGAAAATTTAGCGCAACTCTCTGCCGAAGGGAAATAGAGACAGGGGAATTAATTTAAAATGCTGTTGGGCAAAGGGAAGGCCAATAATTGTAATCGCTAAAATTAGCCCTGAGACCAAATGAGCAACGGCAATCTCCCAGCCAAAGACGAGCAGCCAGATAATGTTAAAAATCATATTGAGGAGGCTACCAGCGTCTGACGTTTCCTCAATCGTTCTGCCAAATGGTGCCAGAGTAGCGATGCCCAGCTTGATAGCCTGTATTCCAAACGGGATGCCAATAATAGTCAGACAAATCCCTAATCCACCGATAATGTAACCGGCACCAACCACTAAACCGCCAAAGATTAACCAGATAATGTTTCCTAAAAGGCTCATGACTCTCCTTTATTAATCCCCTTGGTACTACTTAATTATACCAGCTAAATTGGGTGAATTACTTTTTCTTAGGGAGTAGGGAGTAGGGAGTAGGGAGTAGGGAGTGGGGGTAATAAAATTTAATGGTCTAATCCTGAACCATCAGAGCAAAAAGCTGACAGCAACAAGTCATCCCTCAAAGTCAGAGGGCTTTTGCTGTTGCTCTTCCAAAAACAGCTCTACAGCCCGATTAAACTCTTCCGGCTCTACTAAAAAAGGCCAATGATTGCCAGGAACTTGACGGATAGTTAGATTTTTGAGATAAGTTTTATAGGGTTTTAGCTGCCAATCCGAGCGATTAAGACCTTTTTCTGGTACTATCAATACCGTAGGAATAGCAATGATTTCCGTTAGTCCTGCTACGCGCATCACGTCTTCAAAAATCTCATTTCTCGCCTGAACCACAAATTTACTGCCCCAACTGCCATCAGGTTTAGGTTCAATGCTGGCTTGAAAGACATTTTGCTGAAAGGGACTCCAACCCCGGTATTGTTTTAATTGTTTAGCTTGTGCTTCCGCTTGCTCATAACTGACAAAGGGGCCCATAGCTTTTACAAAAGGCAAGACACGGAACAGTAGGGGAAACATAACCTTAAACCACATCGGAATTTTGCCGATGAAAAAGGGATCCACCAAAATTAGGCTGCGCAATCGGGATGGATTTTGCTTAGCCCAGATTGGAACTAATTTACCAGTCCAGGAGTGACCGAGGATATCAGCACTAGACCATCCTAGGTGATCCATTAACGCTTCTAAATCGGCGATGTGATCATCAAAGGTATAGCCTTGATCCGGCTTGCTACTTTCCCCATGACCGCGCAGATCTGGAGCAACAATATGATACTTTGGGGCAAGGTAATCCCCGAGGCTAGACCACACTAGGCCATGGTCCGCTAAGCCATGTAAGAGTAACAAGGGAGTTTGGCCTTGGTTCCATTCTAGGTAAGACAGTTGGATGTCTGGTAAGTCTAAGGTTTGACGTATGGGCATGATGGGATGATTGCGCTTAAGTCATAGTATAGGCTTTATTCTTCGCTTCTTGTTCCGCTTTTAATTTTCGTAATCGAACTATCCCTGGAGGAGGGTTGAGTTCTTGAGCTTTGTGTTGCTGATGACTCCATTCCAGCCAGTCAGAGATATATTCGCTGACAACTTCTTTGTTGTTTAAGTAGTAAAGAATTGTGCCATAAACTTGTTCCAAGGTAATGGTGTAAAAAGCGATGCAGCAAGGGAACAGGGGGTTTCCCCCACTCGCTATTGCATCAAGACACAGTTAAGAATTTCTTCTGGAGTACGATTACGATAAATGTACTCATACAGAACATTCTCAATGCCTACTCGCGTTCCTTTGATGCGAATATCATCAGGAGCAATAAAATCAAAAGCGATGCAGCAAGGGAACAGGGGGTTTCCCCCACTCGCTATTGCATCAAGACATAGTCTTCTATTTTCATCAGCTACCTGTAGGGTGGGCAAAACCTTGCCCACCCTACCCATGGAGTCTGTGCGTAAGTCCTGACCTAAAAAAGCTCAAATACTCCGATCAGAGTCCCAGACCCAAACATAGGAAAGCAGATGAAGATGAACAAGAAAAATTTAAACAAACTTTACCTTTAAAGGTCAAAAAAATAGAACAAAAATATCCCCTGGCTGATCTAGATGTCTGGTTTTTCGATGAACATAGAGTGGGATTAAAACCAATTTTAAGGAAAGTGTGGAGTCCCATAGGGGAAAGACCAACGGCAATAGTTAGCCATCGCTATGAATGGTTATATGTCTATGGATTTGTCAAACTAAAAACTGGAGAAACTTTGTGGTATCTAATCCCTAGAGTCAACACATTATGGTTGAATCTAGTGTATCAAAACTTTGCCGTTGATGCTGGTATTTCTGAAAAAAAAAGTTTTATTGATAGAAGATAATGCGGGATGGCATCGCAGTAAAAAAGCGATGCAGCAAGGGAACAGGGGGTTTCCCCCACTCGCTATTGCATCAAGACAGTTAATCTTCCCTCAGGCATGATGGTGGAATACTTACCAGCTTACTCCCCAGAGTTACAACCAGCCGAAAGACTATGGTGTGCACGTAGATGAGCCCTTGGTCAATGAGCACTTTGAAACCATTGATGAAGCGGTGCGACCCCGGTCGGGTTTCCCGACCTAGGGAATGCGCACCAAGAGAATGGAAAAAACTTTGGTTTCCCGTTGTAATATTCTCAGTGGAATCAAAGAAGAAATTAGAAATTTGACTGATTATCATTGGCTAGAGTTTCTTTAATTTAACGTCAGTACGGGTTAAGCAGCAGGTGGTAAAGCCCAGTCAATCAGGAGAGAAGGCTTCTTGGACTGATGGCAATAAGCAATCAACCCACAGACGACATTGACCAGGAAATTGATGGGGCTGCGATGTCGAGAATGCTCAATTTGAGAGATGTTCTTAAATTGGTCAATAATCGTTTCAATAATGGAACGCTTGCGAGAAAGCAGTTTGTCGGTTAACCGCATCAACTGATTCAACATGAAAGCGCTTGGGTTTGGCAAAAAAGGTAATGCCAAAGTCTTCAAACAATTGTTTGGCTAGTTTTTTGGAGACATAGCCTCGGTCGGCAAAAACTTTGCCAAAGCCATCTTGGAGCAGAGCTCGAACGGGTTTACGGTCATCGGTATTACCGGGGGTCAGGGTGAAATTGAGTAACTCACCATACTCATTGACGACCACATGGAGCTTGAAACCAAAGAACCAATCCACTGAAGTTTTGCCCCGTGCCGCCAGTCCCTCGAATACGCGATGCCCCCGAATGCGGCGATTGTGACACACCTTCAAGCTGGTGGAATCAATGAAGCTAATGCCACTGTAAGTCCCAAAGCACTGCTTCAGATAGACGCACAAAGGCATTAAGCTCGAAGGGATCCAATCAACAAACCGTTGATAGCTTGGCAGTCCCGGAAATGCCGATTGCCAATACAGACAGACGTGTTTCTCATAAAAATGCTTGAAATTGCGATAGGACTGTTGGTGGAAGCTCACCAGAATGGTCATCACTTCACTCAAACTTAAGGAACGACGACGTTGACGATGCTTCAAGCCCTTGCCTAAAAGCGTTGCCTGCCATCGAGGTTCAAAGCTTTGGCAAAAATCATCGATCTGGCAAAAGAGTTCTTCTAGACTAGTCATAGGAAGGGGGTGCTGAATCATTTTTTGGGAATTTTCAGTATTATCCCCCTCCTTTTCCTATTCCTGGGGGAAGTAAATCGGGTTCAAGCCTCACTAGGCAAGGACTTCAGCTTTTTTCTTATCCCGTACTGACGTTAATTTATTAAGGGGGTATGGCAACCGGATTTGGTATAAGATGCGTTTACCCTGAGATAGAAACTTGAGATATGCAAATTTTAATTTGTGGTGCCGGTAGCGGTGCTCATGCTTTAGCCGGGATTTTTTCTCAAAAATCCAATGTGAATGTTCGGGTTTTTATTAATGATTCAAATAAAGTCCAACGTTGGAACGAACACTTGAACAATCACTCATTAACTGTTACCTTCCGTGAAGAAAAAAATAAAGACTGGTCTAAATTACAGTCTCAACCTTTTTTGGTTACTGACGATCCTGCTCAGGCAGCCTGTAACAGTGACATAATTATTTTTGTACTTCCAGCTTTCCTACACTTAAAGTACCTAAAACTGCTATTTCCCTACATTGAAGAAGGCTGTATACTTATTGGTATGCCCGGGCAAAATGGCTTTGAGTTTGATGTTAGGTATGCTCTAAGAAGAAAATTAAATTCTTGTATTGTTATCAATTTTGAATCCCTACCTTGGGTTTGTGGCAATCGCGAATTTGGCAAATCGGTAGAGATTATGAGTATCAAAACACAATTATTAGGAGCATTACAAGGCAATCCTTCTAATGCTAGGATACCTAAATTTATTGTAGAGTTACAAAAACTTTTAGGGAATCTACCAAAACTTATTATCTCAGGTCATTTATTGGGAATGACCTTAGTTTCTCCGAATGCCTATAGTCATCCTCCTATTATCTATGGGCGTTGGAAAAATTGGGATGGGCAACCTTTAGATTACAAACCGTTATTCTATCATGGTATAGATGAGTATACAGCAGAACTTCTAGGTAAACTTAGTGAAGAAATCCTTACTATTAGTCGTCAGATTGGCCAAGAATATCCCCAAATAGATTTGTCTGAAGTGATTTTCGTTTATGATTGGGATATGAATCATTACAGTGAATATATTGCCGATAAAACAAATATACATACTGTTTTTCTAACCAATGGTGCTTATAACGGGATTGTACACCCCATGCTACAAATGCCGAATGGGACTTATCTTCCCAACTTTAATCACCGCTATTTGACAGAAGATATTCCTTTTGGTTTAGTGGTTATTCGTGGTATTGCAGCAATTGCTGGGGTCAAAACTCCTTATATCGATTTAGTATTGTCTTGGTGTCAAAATAAGTTAAGAAAAGAGTATTTAATAGGCTCTGAGTTGATTGGCAAAGATATAGGAGAAACTCGCTGTCCGCAGCGATACGGGTTAACTACTTTACCAGAAATTTTAGGACTTGATTGGTAATCTAGCAATTCTCTAACTGGTGAGGTACAAATATCTAGGTTTTAGGGCAGGGTAATCGCATTTAAATAAGCTAGACTGAATGTCCAAAAACTTGTCCGAGTTTGCCCAAAAACGTCTGATACCAAATCCTGTTCCCATACCCCCCTTATCTGCATAGCCCTAAATTCCTAGCATAAAAAGATTTGGTCGATTTTTATAAAGGGGTTTTGGCAAGCGGATTTGGTATGAGACCAAATGAGCAACGGCAATCTCCCAGCCAAAGACGAGCAGCCAGATAATGTTAAAAATCATATTGAGGAGGCTACCAGCGTCTGACGTTTCCTCAATTGTTCTGCCAAATGGTGCCAGAGTAGCGATGCCCAGCTTGATAGCCTGTATTCCAAAGGGGATGCCAATAATAGTCAGACAAATCCCTAATCCACCGATAATGTAACCGGTACCAACCACTAAACCGCCAAAGATTAACCAGATAATGTTTCCTAAAAGGCTCATGACTCTCCTTTATTAATCCCCTTGGTACTACTTAATTATACCAGCTAAATTGGGTGAATTACTTTTTCCTAGGGAGTAGGGAGTAGGGAGTAGGGAGTAGGGAGTAGGGAGTAGGGGTAATAAAATTGTAAGCATATGCGCTACTTGAGGTGCTACGCCAACAGCTATCAGCTTAAGCGCTACTTGAGGTGCTACGCGAACAGCTATCAGCTAATGCGCTCTCGCCCATACTAATTGAGGTGTTTATGGGGAAAGTGCCAGCGTCGAAGCCTGTGCCACGCTACTAATCGGTGCTTTTGAATAAAATAAGCTGACCGCTGACTGCTGACTGCTGAATGCTTACATAAAATTGAATGGTTTAATCCTGAAACATCAGAGCAAAAAGCTGACAGCAACAAGTCATCCCTCAAAGTCAGAGGGCTTTTGCTGTTGCTCTTCCAAAAACAGCTCTACAGCCCGATTAAACTCTTCCGGCTCTACTAAAAATGGCCAATGATTGCCAGGAACTTGACGAATAGTTAGATTTTTGAGATAAGTTTTATAGGGTTGTAGCTGCCAATCCGAGCGATTAAGACCTTTTTCTGGTACTATCAATACCGTAGGAATAGCAATGATTTCCGTTAGTCCTGCTACGCGCATCACGTCTTCAAAAATCTCATTTCTCGCCTGAACCACAAATTTACTGCCCCAACTGCCATCAGGTTTAGGTTCAATGCTGGCTTGAAAGACATTTTGCTGAAAGGGACTCCAACCCCGGTATTGTTTTAATTGTTTAGCTTGTGCTTCCGCTTGCTCATAACTGACAAAGGGGCCCATAGCTTTTACAAAAGGCAAGACACGGAACAGTAGGGGAAACATAACCTTAAACCACATCGGAATTTTGCCGATGAAAAAGGGATCCACCAAAATTAGGCTGCGCAATCGGGATGGATTTTGCTTAGCCCAGATTGGAACTAATTTACCAGTCCAGGAGTGACCGAGGATATCAGCACTAGACCATCCTAGGTGATCCATTAACGCTTCTAAATCGGCGATGTGATCATCAAAGGTATAGCCTTGATCCGGCTTGCTACTTTCCCCATGACCGCGCAGATCTGGAGCAACAATATGATACTTTTGAGCCAGGTAATCCCCGAGGCTAGACCACACTAGGCCATGGTCCGCTAAGCCATGTAAGAGTAACAAGGGAGTTTGGCCTTGGTTCCATTGTAGGTAAGACAGTTGGATGTCTGGTAAGTCTAAGGTTTGACGTATGGGCATGATGGGATGATTGCCGTTAAGCCATGGTACTGTGATCTTGGATTAATCTTGGGGAGCTAGGAGGGCAAAACCTTACCTTAATGAACCAACGCTATTTAATCAGTTTATATCATTGTCAAATGAACAATTTGGTCTTGGTATTCATTTTCAAATGATGCCTCAGCTATAAAGATTAGCTGTTGAATAGTTTCACCGATATTTAACTTTGGACTTAGAATAAAAATTCCTGGTACATGTCTACCTTCAGTTAAGTGATCTGCTAAGTGTACAGGCATTGACTTGCGGTTATTAGTTACCAATACGAAGTCATAGTCCTCACACCAGCATAGAATTTCAGGGTCTTGTGTACCTTTTGGTGGAGTGGCTGGATCTCCAACAGCTCTAACAACTAAATCAGGTGCTTGCCGACGTAGTTGAATCTGATAGACTGGATTTACATTTTCATCCAGCAGATAATTCAGACTCATAGGTTTTATTCTTGGCTTCTTGTTCCGCTTTTAATTTTCGTAATCTAACTATACCTGGAGGAGGGTTGAGTTCTTGAGCTTTTTGTTGCTGATGACTCCATTCCAGCCAGTCAGAAATATATTGGCTGACAACTTCTTTGTTGTTTAAGTAGTAAAGAATTGTGGCATAAACTTGCTCCAAGGTAATGGTGTAAAAACAGTTAAGAATTTCTTCGGGAGTACGATTACGATAAATGTACTCATACAGCACATTTTCAATGCCCACTCGCGTTCCTTTGATGCGAATATCATCAGGAGCCATAAAATCAAAATAGTCTTCTATTTTCATTATTTCAAGAATTGGTAATTGCTAATTTTAAAAGCACTGTTGATCCGAATTATCCTCAAAGCACTGACAGGGTTCGCAATCGATTCAGCGCTGCTGCTAATTCCAAGGGGCGGAATTGGACTAAATCCCCTTCAGGAAGGAACGTTAGTACATCCAATCCTTCTTCCTCAATATCTTTCATCACCAGATCCAAAATTTCGGATAGGGTCAATCGTTCATCGATATACTTCTCTTTAGCATAAACAAGAGCTTTGGAAATCCCTCTTAACTGACCTACTTCTACAATCTGCTCAACAGCAGATAAATCAATATTTTCTGCACCAAACCCTACTTCATCTACATCTCGGACTTTCAATTTTACGGCTTTGCGTCCACGACTGGGGTCAATCCCATCGGCTAATGGTACCCGTGGGGTAATAGTGCCAAAGTGTTTCCCGCCTTCAGCGGTGCGTTCGGTAAAGTATTTTTCGGCAATTAACTGAGCCTTTTCGGTGACATCCTGGGGTTGGAAGTTTTCCATGGCAATGACGGTATCGGCTACATCAAAGTAATCTCCACTGCCTCCCATGACTAAAATAGTAGAAACACCATACTCGGTATAGAGCTGTTGGACTTTATCAATAAATGGTGTAATCGGTTCTTTATCTTTAGCAATCAGCTCCTGCATACGGCGATCGCGAATCATAAAGTTAGTTGCTGCTGTGTCTTCGTCTACCAACAGTAACTTGGTACCGGCCTCCAGTGCTTCGATAATATTTGCGGCCTGGGAGGTGCTACCACTAGCATTGGTGGTGGAAAATTTTTCAGTAGAGCGACCTTGAGGTAATTGATTAATAAATGGGGAAATATCTACACCAGAAATCCCCCGACCATCTTCAGCACGAATCTTGACAGCGGTGGGATTGGTGACTACTAATTCCCGTCCATCTCCAGGAATATGATTGTAAACGCCTAATTCAATGGCTTTGAGCACTGTGGATTTGCCATGATAGCCACCTCCTACAATCAAGGTGATCCCTTCTGGGATTCCCATACCGGTAATTAATCCTCGATTGGGACAAGTGAATGCTACTTGAAGTGTCTGGGGAGATTGAAATGCGATCGCATCCTCTTGTAATGGTTTGTCATCCACCCCACTCGACCGTGGCAAAATGGCACCGTTAGGAATAAAAGCAACTAATTCATGACTTGCCAGCTGTTGACGCAACCAATCGGCATCTTCCACTGTTTCTACATGATGCTTAATAGCAGCTGGATCGAGGACTTCATACTTGATGGATTGCTCTATAATATCAGGGATATCTTGGCATAGCATTTCTGCGGCCTGACGCCCAGAAATCCGACGACCACGAGCTGGTAATCCTACCACAAACCGGATTTCTACCCCTTCATCACTCACCAAAGCGGAGGTGCGCTCCAGTACTGATTGCCCGACACGGGTAATGGCAATCAAGCCACTATTCCCGGTACCCCGCCGACAGCTCATTTCCCGAGCTACCCAATCAAATGAGCGAGTTAGATAATCCTCTAGGGCAATGGCTCGGCTGTCAGTGCGATACAGCTCACTGGGGAAACCAGCCACTGACTGGGGTAAGTACACGCGCACTTGGCTAGGAGAGGCAAAGGGGTCTCCCTGAACCCTGTCAATGACTAGAGTGAAATCTGGAAACTGATAGCTACCCTTGATATCTCTGTAGGATTTGTAGCTGCGATCATCGAGTTGTAGGAGTAACGACTCCAATTGATTGCTAGTGGCCATAATTGCAAGCAGAAAATTGCTTGTTAATTGTCAATGGTTACTATACCAAAGGGAACAGGGAACAGGGAACAGGGAGTAGGGAAAAGGGAACAAAAATTCTCACAATTCCTACACGGATTAGTATAGCCAATTGTCAATTAACAAGGGATTGATGACTTTTGAGTGTTGACTACCCTTATGACTATTGAGTAATGACTTAAGCTATCAGCTATCAGCTAATGCGCTACGCGCACGCTAAGCGAACAGCTATCAGCTTATGGGCTACTTCACAGGCTAGAAGCCTGTGCCACCCAGGCTACTTGAGGTGCTTTTGAATAAAACAGCTAACCATTTGTTTAATCTTAGTGAAGTCACAGGCTGGAAGCCTGTGCCACGAAGCTGACCGCTGACCGCTGAATGCTGACCGCTGAATGCTGACCGCTTAAATTTACTGACTTGACTGCTCTGATAGATTAACTAGACTTAATTCTTGCAGTGATTTTTCCAGAGCAGCGGTTTCCCAATAGAGCTTAATTGCTCCATGAAAGTTAGGATTTACTGTAATATCATCTATAGTATAGACGTTAACAAATCCAAATTGAATTGCTTTGATTACAGCCTTTCTGGGAATCAATTCAACATATTTTTTCAAGTAACCAGCACTTAGATTCAGCGATACATCAATGCGATGATAATTCCCGACATTCACAAACCCAAACATCTTAATATCAATTTCAGATTGTTCATGGAAAACGGCTTGTTGTAGGGTTAAAGCACCAGCTTCAATCAGTTCTTCTATTTGACCGGCGTCTGCCAAGTTTTGCCTAAATAATCCCAGCAGCTTCCCTAAGGTAGCCTCATCTTGATCCTTAAGTACTACTTCTAAGTCTATTCCCAGCTTCTCTTCATTCACAGAGTTTTTGATCAATGCGATCGCACCTTCTCTGAACCCCTGGTCTTGTGGTGGCGTATTCTGGTTGAACAGTAAGCTAGGTTGAGCACTGCTTTGCTCACTGCTATCATATCTATCAATTAAGCCAAACTTAAGTAATAGTTTGTCAATACCTAAAATTTGCTTTTGGGCAGCTTGCCATAGCACTGTTCTGAGGTTAGTCCGAAATTCTCCGATTGGATTTAATAACCACCAAGCTTTACGAGACAGAGACTTTTTAGAGAGATGATTACCCTTATTCCATTGATTTTTCAGCTCCTGATCGCTAAGGTAACGGGACTGAAACGGTAAGGAAGAGTCAGGAATAGAGATTAGTAGTTTCCCGGCCTCATAGGTTAAGCCAGGGGTAAAAATTTTATCTATTTTAATTTCAATCTCATGGAGTTGGAAGATACTGGTGGGTTGACCGAGGATGCTTATTTGAAAATATTGGAGAAATTCCCCTACTGCCTCCATTTGTTGTAAGGCTAATTTTTTTACTGACTTAAAGGGAATATTTTTACCGATTTTTACAGATATCTTGTAAACCTGTTCCAATGGTATAATGTTGCTAATCGAAATTTTTCGACGTTGCAATGACTCTATTACTTCCAGGTCATGGTGTTTAAAAATATTGGCAGCATTCTCCTGAAAAAAAAATCGATATTCTTCGTTGTTTGCTGTTATAGTGCGGTTAGGAGTCATATCAAATCCTGGTGCCTTAACGACTTGTTAATTGAAATTTGACGATTGAGACTGGTGAATTGAGACTTGTTAATTGAAATTTGACCAACCCCGAAGACTAATACGTATTACAACCGACAATATTTTACCTATTACAAGTGATATTATAATTGATAATTTGATAATTGATAATTTTTGGTTAACGGTTGACAGTTGACGATACTATAGACTCAACTGTGAACAAAAAAGAGTTGCATCAAGACATGGTGATAGTTAAATCGGTATGGGCTTAAAACTGGACACTGAGCATCAACTGGCAATTCAAAACCACGCAGAGAGCACCTATCCTGAAGAGTGCTGCGGTTTACTATTGGGTAAGCACCGGGGTGAGGTGAAAACTCTGGTTGAAGTATTACCCACACCGAACAACTGGGATAGTGAAGCAGCTGATGCCTATGCTACGGTTGAGGGCAAACCTCAGGGAGATTATAGCAGACAGCGCCGATTTAGCATTGCACCTGAGGTGCTACTGCGGGCACAAAAAGACGCACGCGATCGCAATCTGGATATAATCGGGATCTATCACTCTCATCCAGATCACCCAGCGGTACCTTCAGAATTTGATCGTGCGATCGCTTGGCAGCAATACTCGTATATTATTGTTGCCGTTGAGGAAGGTAAAGCGTGTGACTTCAGAAGTTGGAGCCTGGATGAACACCACCAGTTCCAGCCAGAAGAAACTATCATTATCAAAGGTTAACTGCTGAGTCTTACCGCTTCCAACCCAACATGCCATGTTAAATCCCAATCTAGATGAAATCCAATTAAGTAAAGACGAATACGAACGTTACTCCCGACACCTGATTTTGCCAGAAGTTGGGTTAGATGGACAAAAACGCCTCAAAGCTGCCAGTGTCCTATGTATAGGTAGTGGTGGATTAGGTTCACCCCTATTGCTCTATCTTGCTGCTGCTGGAATTGGAAACCTAGGTCTAGTCGATTTCGATGTTGTAGATAGTTCTAACCTCCAACGTCAGGTAATTCACGGGACGTCGTGGGTCGGTAAACCGAAAATTCAGTCGGCCAAAGAGCGGATTCTAGAAATCAACCCTCACTGTCAGGTAGACCTCTACGAAACCCTGCTGAATTCCGAGAATGCCTTGGAAATCATGGCACCCTATGACATTATCGTCGATGGTACCGATAACTTTCCCACCCGTTACCTAGTCAATGATGCGTGTGTACTTCTGAATAAGCCAAATGTCTATGGCTCTATTTTCCGGTTTGAGGGACAGGCGACAGTGTTTAATTACGAAGGTGGTCCCAACTACCGCGACTTGTTCCCTGAGCCCCCACCACCAGGAATGGTACCTTCCTGTGCAGAAGGAGGGGTTTTGGGCATTCTGCCAGGAATTATTGGCGTGATCCAAGCAACGGAAACGGTCAAAATTATTTTAGGCAAGGGGGATACCCTCAGTGGACGTTTGTTGCTATACAACTCTTTAAATATGACTTTCCGGGAATTGAAACTGGGACTCAATCCAGAACGACCGGTCATTGAGAAGTTGATTGACTATCAACAATTCTGTGGCATTCCCCAAGCTAAAGAAGAGGAAGCCAAACGCCAGATGGATATCAAAGAGATGAATGTCCAGGAGCTCAAGGAACTCATGGATAGTGGTGCGGATGATTTTGTTTTAATTGATGTCCGCAATCCCCATGAGTATGAGATTGCTAAGATTTCTGGCTCAGTTCTAGTGCCATTACCGGATATTGAACAGGGTTCTGGTGTAGCAAAAGTTAAGGAGCTGGTTAATGGTCATCGCTTGATTGCCCATTGCAAGAAGGGAGGTCGCTCAGCGAAAGCCTTGGGAATTTTGAAAGAGGCTGGTATTGAAGGGATTAATGTCAAAGGAGGTATTACTGCCTGGAGTCAGGAAATTGATTCATCAGTACCGCAATACTAACTAAATATATAGCAATTATGGTGAACCAGTCAGGGACATTGCTTATCCTTTTAAGGCAAAAGGCAAAAGGCAAAAGGCAAAAGGCAAAAGGCAAAAGGCAATAGTCAAGAAGGTTTTAACCAGGGAACAGAACTATGTCTTAACCTTGTCTTGGACTGCTATAGGAACTGGATCTGGCCACGGTAACGGGAATTCCATTAGTTGTATTTGGTGCGATCGCAGATGAGTTTGCGATCGCTATTTTATTTACTGGTCACCAATGCTGCTAATTCTGTAGATACTGTCTGATCTCAAAGTATAGTTCAGCACTGATCTCAAAGTTGATCCCTGTCTTGATGCAGTCGCTCATGGGGGAAACCCCCAAGACCGCGCTGCATCGCTGCTCCCTACTCCCTGCTCCCTACTCCCTAAAACCCAGGAATTTATACCTTACCCCATTGAAAAGTGCTATGAATGCTCGATGCGAGTACCCAAAACCTTGAGGAATTCTGCTAGCCACCGGGGATGAGCAGGCCAAGCGGGAGCTGTTACTAAATTACCGTCTACTATTGCTTGATCTACTGGAATGTCAGCATAGGTTCCACCAGCACGGGTAACATCGGGACCACAGGCTGGATAAGCGGAACATTTTTTACCTTGGATTACATCTGCTGCTGCCAACAATTGAGCACCATGACAAATTGCTGCGATTGGTTTGTTGGCTTGGGCAAAGTGCTGCACGATTTTGATCACATCTTGATTGAGGCGGATGTATTCTGGTGCTCGCCCCCCTGGAATCACTAGGGCGTCATAATCTTCAGGATTGATGGCATCAAAGGTGGCATTGAGGGTGAAGTTGTGACCAGGCTTCTCCGTGTAGGTCTGGTCTCCTTCAAAGTCATGAACCGCTGTGCGAACAATGTCCCCAGCTTTTTTGTCAGGACAGACAGCATCAACGGTATGTCCTACCATCTGCAACCCTTGGAAGGGAACCATCACTTCGTAGTCTTCTACAAAGTCACCTACGAGCATTAAGATTTGCTTTCCTGCCATGTTATCACTCCTGTGGTTTGAATCGGAATAGCTCTTGAGCAATCCTAATCTATCAAGGTTCTGAGGTTGTTTGCGTAGCGTGGCCTTTTGGCCAAGGTTGTCTGTCAGAATGAAGAATGAAGAATGAAGAATGAAGAATGAAGAATGCAGAATGAAGAATGTAGAATGAAGAATGCAGAATGCAGAATCTATAATTCTAAATTCTAAATTCTAAATTCTAAATTCTAAATTCTAAATTCTAAATTCTAAATTCTAAATTCTAAATTCTTAATTCTTAATTCTAAATTCTTAATTCAAAAATTGGGATTTAGTGCTCCAACCAAACTGCTAAATCCGTTGCGGTATTAAAATCCAACAACGCTTCACTCAATTCCTCTAATCGAGTAATCGATAATCCCTCAATCTGTTGTTGGAGCACAGGGTCAAGTAAACCTAACCTCAGGGTTAGCAAACGCATCACAATTAATACCGCTTCCTCCTGCTTTCCTCGGTCGAGTCCCTGCTGGAGTCCCTGCTGGATTCCCTGTTGGATTCCCTTTTGGACTCCCTTTTGGATAATATCTTGATAGGTGACTGATTCTTCCATAATTTCCTCCCTCAATAATCGACGGACTAACTCTTTATCAAACCGCAAACCAGCCAGCACATCCACACAAGCTGCTAGGTTTCCCCGTAATGGTTTTTCTTCAATTCTATCCACTTCGGCAACCACTTGCTCTAACAATCGATTAGGGTTATTGCTCCTAGCTAGAGTTGCCAAGGGTAACAGAGCTCGATTGGCTAACAGTGGTTGAGGGTCTTGCTCCCACAGACGAATTATTCGATAACGGTGCCAGGTATTAGTATCCCTAAACTCGTTATTGAATACCAGATCTGAGGTCGTAGATTTTAGGAAAATCACGACCTGGTCAATGGGACATCGGTATTTACGTTGTAATCTGACCCAATAGTCTAACATCCGAAATGGTAGTGGTGGCTCGGATTGGGGTAGGGTTTGAAATTCTATGTGCAGAATTTGGTTAGTACTTTGGAGTAGACTCAGAGCATCAGCTTGAATTGGTTCAGCACTTAATTCGGTTTTAAGTACCTGAATATCGCGAGGTTCTTCACCCAATAGCCAATGAAAAAACTCCGATGGGTATTCTTCGGCTAAGTATTTACAGATATTATCGTAAGCCAAGGCAAATTGTTCAAAGTTAACACTATCTCAGATAGTGTAGTGAATCTGAACTAGAAAATTGATCGCACCTGGATCTTGTTTATGGAGTCAAGTTATGCTACCCGAGCAATTCTGATTGAGATAAGATCTAAAAAAGACCTGATTAGATCAGGTCTTTTCAAAATCATCTTCCCACCAAAAATCCTGGTGAACACTCACAGTTAAATCTCAGCAGTTATCCAACCAAACCGCTAAATCCGTTGCGGTATTAAAATCCAACAACGCTTCACTCAATTCCTCTAATCGAGTAATGGATAATCCCTCAATCTGTTGTTGGAGCACAGGGTCAAGTAAACCTAACCTCAGGGTTAGCAAACGCATCACAATTAATACTGCTTCCTCCTGCTTTCCTCGCTGGAGTCCCTTTTGGACTCCCTTTTGGATAATATCTTGATAGGTAACTGATTCTTCCATAACTTCCTCTAATAACAATCGACGGACTAAATCTTTGTCAAACCGTAAACCAGCCAGTACATCCACACAGGCTGCTAGGTTTCCCCGTAATGGTTTTTCTTCAATTTTATCCACTTGGGCAACCACTTGCTCTAACAATCGATTCGGGCTATTACTCCTAGCTAGAGTTGCCAAGGGTAACAGAGCTCGATTGGCTAACAGTGGTTGAGGGTCTTGCTCCCACAGACGAATTACTCGATAACGATGCCAGGTGTTAGTATCCCTAAACTCATTAGTAAATACCATCTGTGAGGTCGTAGATTTTAGGAAAATCACGACCTGGTCAATGGGACATCGGTATTTACGTTGTAATCTGACCCAATAGTCTAACATCCGAAATGGTAGTGGTGGCTCGGATTGGGGTAGGGTTTGAAATTCTATGTGCAGAATTTGGTTAGTACTTTGGAGTAGACTCAGAGCATCAGCTTGAATTGGTTCAGCACTTAATTCGGTTTTAAGTACCTGAATATCGCGAGGTTCTTCACCCAATAGCCAATGAAAAAACTCCGATGGGTATTCTTCGGCTAAGTATTTACAGATATTATCGTAAGCCAA